>NZ_JALOCP010000014.1:0-191023 GCF_030511745.1 Paraburkholderia sp. SECH4 | reverse complement strand
AAGAACTAAAGCAGTCCGCATGAAGTGACGCGACAAGTACGTTGACAACCGCCGTCGCAGGCACTCGAATGGATCTCGAGTTCTTTAAACGTGACTTGCTGAAGCGCGGAAAGAGCGTCAAGCGCGTTGAACTTGAATTTCCGATGCGAACCATGGCACGGCCTCTCCAAATACCCGCTGGCTAACAATCGGAAAGGAGATGTCGGTGTGAATTGCTTCCATTCGCCTGCCTGAAGTTCAATCAGAACGATGAGCCGCGTGATTGATCGGAACTCGGACGCGCGGGATGAAAAGGATTGCCACTCTGCGTCTTTCCGAACGCGTGCTCTCGTCAGCGATGACTTTGTCAGCAATTTTCAGGACGCTTCTCTTACTTTCGCTTCTTTGCGCGCGCCTGCGTTCGGCGTTGGCGACTGGCGCATGCACGTGCGATCCCAAAAATGAAACTTATATTTCATTTTTGAGCGTGGCGTTGCGCCGCCCAAAAATATTGCTTTGTTAAATCAATGATCTAGGTATCTGGCGCTGCCTTGGCCCGCTCTTTGCAATATAAGTGGCCAGACAGCGGTATTTTGCTGCAGTCGGCTTTTTCAACCGGGAAATCCAGCGATGACTAATGACGGACAAAATGGACCGGAGACGCGACACGTCGAGTCCCCGGAAGACGGGGGTAGGATGGAAACCAACCTGGCGACAGACGATCGTCCCGACACCGTGGCAAACCATGGCCGGACTAACTGGGCCTGGGCAAACGGCAGATCGGGCTACGACTGGATGGATTCGCACTACCTCTGCACCGACGTCGCCTGAATCTGCGGTCGCCAGCAGTGCACCTCCCGTTCGCGCCGGAGGGTGTCGCTCGTTTGCACTACGCCTGATGGGCCTGATGACCCCGCTGGCGCATCGCGCCATTCTTAGGCATGCCGTGCAAGATGCGCAGCTATGGCTGCGCTCCTCGACTGTTTCGCTCTACAGACGTAACTATTCAGCGCTTGTAAACTGCGACCAGGCTGTGCATAGTGAAGGACATGACGAAGATGCCTGACATCAAGGACCTGACGCCGGAGCAGAAGGACGCACTCATCGTTGATCTGGTGAGGCGGCTGAACGAGCTTGAGGCAAAGCTTGAGAAGGACAGTCATAACTCCAGCAAGCCGCCGTCAAGCGATGGTCCGCAGCGCAAGCCGAAGTCATTGCGTGGCACGAGCGGGGCAAAGCCTGGCGCGCAACCGGGGCACAAGGGCAAGACGCTTAAACGCGTGGCCCAGCCTGATCACATTGAGATTCACCCGGTGGCACCGATATGCGACGCCTGTGGACAGAGGATCGAATCCGCCCTGATCACCGTGCTTGCCGAGGGCCGTCAGGTGATCGATCTGCCGCCCACGCGCTTTGAGGTGACCGAGCATCGCGTCCAGATCGCACAGTGCCGCTGCGGCAAGCATCATTCGGGCGTATTTCCCGAGGACGTGAGCCAGGCGGTGCAGTATGGTCCCCAGATCCGCGCCGCTGCGGTCTATCTGACGCAATACCAGCAGTTGCCGGTTGCGCGCACGGCCCAGGCGCTGGAAGACCTGTTCGGTCTGCGTGTGAGTACGGGTACCGTGCAGCACAGCATTGACCAGGCCGCCCGGTTGCTGGCGCCGGCGGTCAAACAGATCAGCCACGCGCTGCGTGAGCAACCGGTGGTGCATTTCGACGAGAGTTGCATGCGCGTGGGACGCAAGACTCACTGGCTGCATAGCGCCTCGACGCGCGCGCTGACCTGGTATGGCGCACACAACAGGCGCGGTCGCGAGGCGCTGGACAGCTTCGGCATTCTGCCCGGCTTTGCGGGAATCGCCGTGCATGACGGCTGGGCAGCCTACGCGCAGTATGAGTGTGAACATGCGCTGTGCAATGCCCATCATCTGCGCGAACTGGTGTTCGTACTGGAGTCCACCCAGCAACCCTGGGCTCAGCAGATGATTGATCTGCTTTGCCAGGCAAAGCGCGAGGTCGACCTCAGTCTGGCTTCAGGCAACACAGCGCTGGGTCAATCGCGCCAACGCTATTACACGCGGCGCAGTCGGACACTGATCGCCCAGGCGCGCAGGCTCAATCCGCAGCAGGCACATGAGCCCACGCGCAAGGAACTGCGCGGCAGAATCCGGCAAAGCTTTACCTACAACCTGCTCGGACGCCTTCAGAGACATGCGCGCGAGGTGTGGCGTTTCGTTGCAGATCACCGTGTACCGTTCGACAACAATCAGGCCGAACGCGATATCCGCATGCCCAAACTCAAGCAGAAAATCTCGGGGTGCTTCCGTGCGATCTCGGGCATGGAGGCGTTCTGCACGATCCGCTCCTACCTCGCCACCTTGCGCAAACAGAACCGTTCGCTAATCGATGCGCTGGCCTTGAGCTTTGCCGGATTCGTCGTTTCGCCTCTGGCTGCCGCTGAATAGTTACCTACAGACAATGAATAATCCTCAGATCAGATCTCTGCTGATAGCCAATCGCTCGGAAATCTCCATTCGCGTCATGCGTGCCGCCGCGGAGATGAACATCCGCACGATCGCCATCTATTCGAAAGAGGATCGTCTCGCTCTGCATCGCTTCAAGGCGGACGAGAGCTATCTGGTCGGTGAAGGCAAAAAGCCGCTCGCCGCCTATCTCGACATCGACGACATCCTGCGTATCGCGAGGCAGGCGAAGGTCGACGCGATCCACCCCGGTTATGGCTTTCTCTCCGAGAATCCCGATTTCGCGCAGGCGGTCATCGATGCCGGAATCCGCTGGATCGGTCCATCGCCTGAGGTCATGCGCATGCTTGGCAACAAGGTGGCGGCCCGCAACGCGGCTGTCGCGGCCGGTGTGCCGGTGATGCCGGCAACCCCGCCATTACCCCACGACCTGCAGGAATGCATGCGCCTCGCAGCCGGAATCGGCTACCCGCTGATGCTCAAGGCGAGTTGGGGCGGGGGCGGAAGAGGGATGCGAGTTCTGGAGAGCGAGGGCGATCTCGAATCCGCGCTCGTCGCAGCCCGGCGCGAAGCGCTGGCGGCGTTCGGCAACGACGAAGTGTATGTGGAGAAGCTGGTGCGCAACGCGCGCCACGTCGAGGTGCAGATACTCGGCGATATGCATGGCGATCTCGTGCATCTCCATGAGCGCGACTGCACGGTGCAGCGGCGCAACCAGAAAGTGGTGGAGCGTGCGCCCGCACCCTACCTCGATGACGCTGGCCGCGTGCTGCTCTGCGATTCGGCGCTCCGGTTGATGCGCGCGGTGGGGTACACCCATGCCGGCACGGTCGAGTTCCTGATGGATGCCGACTCCGGCCAGTTCTACTTTATCGAAGTGAACCCGCGCATCCAGGTCGAGCACACGGTCACCGAGATGATCACCGGGGTCGATATCGTCAAGGCGCAGATCCGTATCACGGAAGGCGGCAGGATCGGCATGATCGAAGACACGCTCGACGAGCGCGGTGTCGTCAGCGTGCGCGCGGCGGGCGTGCCGGCGCAGCCGGACATTCCGCTCAACGGCCACGCGCTGCAATGCCGGATCACGACCGAAGATCCCGAGAACGGCTTCTTGCCGGACTACGGCAGGCTCACCGCTTACCGCAGCGCGGCGGGATTCGGTGTTCGGCTCGACGCCGGCACTGCCTATGGCGGCGCGGTGATCACGCCGTATTACGACTCACTGCTGGTCAAGGTGACCACGTGGGCGCCGACCGCTGCCGAGTCGATCCGACGGATGGATCGGGCGCTGCGTGAGTTCCGGATTCGCGGTATCGCGTCGAACCTGCAGTTCCTCGAAAACGTCGTCAATCATCCCGCCTTCGGGCGAGGCGATGTCACGACGCGTTTCATCGACCTGACGCCGGAACTGCTCGCATTCACGAAGCGGCGGGATCGTGCGACGAAGCTGTTGAGCTATCTGGGCGACGTGAGCGTGAACGGGCATCCTGAGATGAGCGGCCGCACACTGCCCGGGTTGCCGTTGGGCAAGCCGGTGGTGCCGGCCGTCGACACCGCAACTGCGCTGCCCAAGGGCACGCGCGATCTCCAGCGCGAACTCGGCCCGGAAAAGTTCGCAAGCTGGATGCTGGACCAGAAGCAGGTTCTGCTCACCGACACGACGATGCGCGACGCGCACCAGTCGCTGTTCGCAACGCGCATGCGTACGGCCGATATGTTGCCGATCGCGCCGTTCTACGCCCGCGAGCTGTCGCAGCTCTTCTCGCTCGAATGCTGGGGCGGCGCGACCTTCGACGTGGCGCTGCGCTTCCTGAAGGAAGACCCATGGGAACGACTGGCGCAGCTGCGCGAGCGGGTGCCCAACGTGCTATTCCAGATGCTGCTGCGCGGCTCGAACGCAGTGGGCTATACGAACTATGCGGATAACGTCGTACGGTTCTTTGTCCAGCAGGCCGCAAGCGGCGGCGTCGATCTGTTCCGCGTCTTCGATTCGCTGAATTGGGTGCGCAACATGCGCGTGGCAATCGACGCGGTGCGCGAAAGCGGTGCGCTTTGCGAAGGGGCGATCTGCTACACAGGCGATCTCTTCGACGGCTCCCGCTCGAAGTACAACCTGAACTACTACGTGGGTATCGCGCGCGAGCTGCAACAGGCGGGCGTGAACATCCTCGGCATCAAGGACATGGCGGGTATCTGCCGCCCGCAGGCCGCCGCTGAGCTCGTGAAAGCGCTCAAGGAAGAAACCGGCTTGCCCGTGCATTTCCATACGCACGACACCAGCGGCATTTCGGCGGCCTCGGCGCTGGCCGCGATCAACGCCGGCTGCGATGCGGTGGACGGCGCGCTCGACGCGATGAGCGGCCTGACGTCGCAACCGAACCTGTCGAGCATCGCAGCGGCGCTCGCGGGCAGCGAGCGTGATCCGGGGCTGAGTCTCGAGCGCTTGCATGAAGCCTCGATGTACTGGGAAGGCGTGCGCCGCTACTACGCGCCGTTCGAATCGGAGATCCGTGCCGGCACGGCCGATGTCTATCGCCACGAGATGCCCGGCGGCCAGTACACGAACCTGCGTGAACAGGCGCGCTCGCTCGGCATCGAACATCGCTGGACCGAGGTGTCGCGCGCGTATGCCGATGTCAACCGGATGTTCGGCGACATTGTGAAGGTGACGCCGACTTCCAAGGTGGTCGGTGACATGGCGTTGATGATGGTGGCCAACGATCTAAGCGCCGCCGACGTGTGCGATCCCGCCAAGGAAGTCGCGTTTCCCGAGTCCGTTGTCTCGCTGTTCAAGGGGGAGCTCGGCTTCCCGCCCGACGGCTTTCCGGTGGAACTGTCACGCAAGGTGCTGAGGGGCGAGCCGCCTGCGCGTTACCGGCCTGGCGACGCGCTTGCGGCGGTCGATCTGGAAGCAGCGCGTGCGCAGGGCAAGGCTGACTGCGAACACGAACTGGACGACCAGCAACTGGCTTCCTACCTCATGTACCCGAAGCAGACGAGCGATTACTTCGCGCACTTGCAGACCTATAGCGATACCTCGGTGCTGCCGACACCAGCTTTCCTCTATGGACTGCAACCGCAGGAGGAGGTGGCGATCGACATCGCGCCGGGCAAAACCTTGCTCGTCGCGTTGCAAGGCAAGCACGCCGACAGCGAGTCCGGCATGATCAAGGTTCAGTTCGAGCTGAACGGACAGTCGCGCACGGCCTTGATCGAGCAGCGCACTACGGCCCAAGCGGGACCGGCGCGTCATAGCCGCCCGGTAGCCGACCCGTTGAATCCGCTGCACGTCGCCGCGCCCATGCCGGGTTCGATCGTCACCGTTGCGGTACAGCCGGGGCAGCGGGTCGCCGCCGGTACGGCGTTGGTCGCATTGGAAGCAATGAAAATGGAAACCCACATTGCGGCGGAGCGCGACTGTGAGATTGCAGCAGTGCATGTCCAGGCAGGTGACCGTGTGGCCGCGAAAGATCTCCTGATCGAGCTGAAGGGGGAGGGCTAATCGACGAAGAGCGAAGACTGCGCACCGCATTCTTGCGGTGTGCAGTCGAAAAGCTGCTTGGCCGCACCCGTGTCGCTCACGCGCAAGTCTAGTTGTATTGGAGGCAAGCTCAGGTAGTGACCAAGCGCTGCACGCGAAACGGATTCGATCAGTAGAACAATCCACAGTCGGTGGATCACGCAGGTCCGCTGCTCTGTGCGTTAAAGGCACCAGCACCATCATGCCACCGTCGAGCTGATGTCCTTCGCACTCGAACACGCCCGAAGGGCTTCATTGGTGGCCGGCGTGCACGTCCCATCGCCGCAGCGGGCCAGACGCACAGCTTCGTCTCGAGCCGCAAGTCGGCGCGGACGCGCCAGATACTCGTCGAGTACACGATCGATGTAAGAAGCGGTAGTTGTCGAACGAAAGGAGCGGCGTGGCTCATTGGCGCGCCATATCCGGCGTGCAATAGCATATTCCGCGTGAAACCGGTCGCATACTTTTCGCCCGCCTCCGTTTCAGGCCTTCATCGATGGCTGCCGCTGGCTCCTGCGCTTGGACGCGTTGTGCCTGAGCGCGCAGGGTAAGGACAATGCCGCTCACACTGCGCTGCGCTTGCAACTTTGAGCGACTATAAGTTATGAGGCGGATCGTCCCGTGCCACGTGATGAAACTAAAATTGCCCGAGCAGCGCTGTGCCAGAACCCGAAATCTCGCAGAGGATTTGCTACCCAAAAATCATGCACTTTTTCATAACCGATGCTCGTGCAGTCGGCCTCCACCCCAAGTCAAAATACGATCGGCAGGTGGGTTAAATTTGAATCGAAGCGTTCAGTTGTCTCCACTCCGAGGGCGTAATTCCAATTTGCTTTTTCATGGCAACAGTCAGATGACTTTGGCTTGCGAAGCCACATCTTTCAGCAATCGAAAGACAATCAAGTTCGGACCTGAGAAGGAGATCTTTAGCACGGTTTACGCGTTTTTGCATAAGCCAACGATGGGGAGTTACGCCAACCTCCTGGGTAAATGCTCGTCCGAAGTGGCGGCTACTAAGACCAGCGACTGTCGCCATATCGAGAACATCAATCTTTTCTTGCATTTTCTCTTCAACAAACTCAGAAACTCGCTTCAATTTTCTGGGTGAAAGTGCGATTTTGTCCGGGCGGTCGGATACACCAGCGCGCTGCAGGAGTACGCTCAGAATTGTGATGAGCAGACCGTCGGCTAACAAATAGTCGGTATGCCGATAATGTTGCGATGCTTCCCACAGCTTTATCATCAATGATTGTAAAAACGGATCGGACCAAATGTCTTGGGAAAGGGGTATAAATGCTTCTTGCAAATCTACCGGAGTCGACGGTCCGAATACGCGCTTGAGCGTCCCAGTCGGCACGATTAGCAATAGTGCTCGGCGAGCGCATTCCGCTCTCCAATCGCTTTGAATGTTTGGCGGCATGGCAAATATGCTTCCGGGGGTCCAAACGCCACGGGACCAGCCACTGCCAAAGTTCCAGGATGTTTCCCCTGGATTAAGCATTTCGAGGTGCGACGAAATGACCAAATCTGGCACATCCGGATCACAATAGTTGTGAGGACCTAAATCTGTCTGTACCATTTTGCACTGCATCCGGCCAGGCGAAGAACGATGTTCTTGCGGAAATTCGGAATAGGCTGCAACTTTAAAGTAGTCCGCGTAACTTTTCCATTTGGCGCCGTCAATTTTGTGCATGGCATGCTCGTGTCTTTGAGAAATTTGCTGCAGATGCAGGAAATCGCGAAATTCGTAGCATGGGTGCCTGTCGTAGCTAACCCATCTCTTGCAAACAGGTCCCCGGTCATCCGATGTGACAGAATAGATTGGAGATCTGCTGTCCCTAATTTTCGCTATCCCAGGCTTATGCGCTGCCGTGGGTCTCCTCACCCGAATAGAAGAGTGGCTCGAAAATGGGTCCTGTGATTCGATATAGTACGGGCGGTTTGCGCGTCGCACAATCTCGTCAAACTTGAGAGGATGAGTGATGTCCAAGCTCGTCTCCCGGCGGGATTGATCGGTAGGCTTCGTATGGCGTCCGCCTGTTGAAGATATCGCTCCAACGTGTCGGCCGGGGCAAAGATCAGAACAATATTCCTAGGACTGTTGAATGATCTTCGTGTGTCGCGATTGCTCGATTTGCGCGAGCAATCTGAGGACATTTAGTAGGTGTCTATCATGAATAGAATCAACGCGAACCACAAGCACATTTTCCCGTCAAGCTTTTTTGCCGTCTGCAACCTATCTAGATAGACATTCGCGTGCAAAACATGAACTATCGACAACTACGAGGGCTTTGGGGCTGAATGACAGAATTGTCTGCAAGGGGACGTAGTTCGAACTGGCGTTGATTGACACCTCATACAGCAACACCGGCCAGGGGCCGGTGTTGGATCGGTATCCTAGCCGATCGGTGTATGTCAAAGAGCCGACAAGAACCGGAGTGACTTTAAGGATCGTAATGTAAGAGCTACGTGTTCCACGGTCAACGCGGTTCCACAAGTTGACGTAGCCAACCATGTGTGTCGCTGACACGGCCATGCTGGATATCGAGCAGCCTCTGGCGAATTTCCATTGTCGCACTTCCCGGGGTGCCGTCGCCAACTTGGAATTCGTTTCTACGTGACCTCACTGTTCCAATCGGTGTAACAACGGCCGCTGTCCCGCAAGCAAACGATTCTACAATTGTTCCCTTCTGGCAGCCCAGCTTCCACTCTTCTAATGTTACGCGGCGTTCTTCGACGGGGTAACCAAGATCATCTGCGACTTGAAGAAGCGAAGCCCGCGTAACGCCCTTCAGTAAAGAGCCTGTCGGGATCGGTGTGACGAGTTTCTTCTTCCCGTTTTCCTCTAAAACAAAATAAAGGTTCATCCCTCCCATCTCTTCCACTGTTGTGCGATCAATGGCATCCAGCCACACTACCTGATCACAGTCATGTTGCATCGCCTCCTGCTGCGCAAGAAAACTTGCCGCGTAGTTACCCGCACATTTTGCTTCACCCGTACCTCCCCTTACTGCCCGAACATAATCCTCAGAAATCCAGACGGAAACGGGTGACACGCCGTTGGGGAAATATGTTCCAACAGGACAGGCAATTAAGACGAAGGTATAGGTCAACGACGGCCTCGTCGTTAGGCGCGCATCTCGCGAGAACATCGTTGGTCGAAGATAGAGACTTTCGCCAAATTCACTGGGAACCCAATTCTGATCCACTTCGACAAGTTGCCGGATAGATTCCAAGAACAGATCCGACGGTAAAGATGGCATCGCCATACGGCGCGCGCTCGCGGCAAACCTCTCGGCGTTCACGTCGGGGCGAAACGCAGCAATCGACCCGTCCGGTTGAGCATAAGCTTTCAATCCTTCAAAGATAGCCTGGCCGTAATGTAGTACGGAACTCGCCGGATGCATGCTAAAGGTCGACAATGGTTCCACCCGAAAATCATGCCATCCGTTCTCTGGGTCATATTCCCCCGTTACCATATGCTGGGTAAAAACGGCGCCAAAGACGGGGTTAATTCCGGTGCATTCACGACACTCAGATGGAGTTAAGATAGGGCTTGCGAGGTTTCTATATATTTTTACGGTTGATGAAATATTCATTCGATTCCTCTGAATTTAGTTATCCTGATGGTGAAGTGTAATCATCAATTATGAGTAGTTGATTGGTATAGTTGTATTTTTTAATACTGTTGGTCGCAATTCTCTATTTCAATGCGATGGGTTTCATAATTGTTCGGGAAAGCCCACTAAAGGCGGAATGCCCGTAGCGACTAGGTTGCCCGGTTCGAGTCGCATGAAGGGGATCACATCCAAAAATATTCGTGCCTTATGGACTAATGCTCGCTACGATGATGCCGCGCGTTTCTCTTGGCGTTTTCAATTAATATTCCTTTAAACTGGAATTGCCTTCCGCCAAGGTCGCACCTCGACTCTGGCGAAAAGACCCGCGATCGCATAAGGATCATTTCTGGCGAACGACAGCGCTGTGTCGTAATCCGTGAGGTCAATTACAATTAACCCACCAATAGAATTGTCTCCGTCCTTTTGCAAAAAAGGTCCAGCGAATAGTATCTTGTCGAGGTGCGGTTCCAAGTAGAGCAGGTGCTCTGGCCTTGTTTGAGTGCGCAACTCAAAGCTTGCCTCTTTATCTTCACAAAGCACGACAAAATACATACTCTTTCCTATCGTCCGTTCTCTTGTTTTGGAAGGGTACGTCGGATCCTGTAGTACATCCATCGCCCATCCAGCCAATTTTTTCACCCAACGGACACGAAGTCCGTCGCTTCTTGTTTCATACCCGACCTTCATGGGTATGTTTCTGCGTCAAACTCGAGTCCATGAAAACCCGCCTCAGTTCCTCCGATTGTGCCCACTCCGATCCTGCCGGTTTTCCTGATGCACATGCTGATCTGCGGGCCTAGTACGCCGGATTTTCAACGAGGGAGGCGGTTGCGCGCTATCCGCCGGAACGGACAACGTAGGGAGGTCCAGCGCGTGGCGCGGTCGGTCAGATCTGGCGCTCACTCGTGACACGCGCGCAAGGTTTGCATCGCGACGATCTGGCCAAGTTGCTTGCGTCGACCGAAGGCTGATCGCCATCCACCAAGAACACCACCGTCCAAGAGATTCGGTTATCGTCGAGGTACTTCATCGAAGTTCTTGATCGCGCGCCGGCCGTCTCGCCAGACGGACGCATTGTGGCTTTCATGCTGTCGATCCGCGGGCGTGAGGTCGAAGGCGCGGTTACACGTGGCGCACTCGAAGAACACTTTTGACTGCCGTGCAGCGCGGACGCAACGCGCACACATCGGACGTTTGAAAACGGTTGCAACCGCATGGTTGCCCAAAGAAAGTTGCTTGCACGGCCCGACGAACCGCTGCGACTTAACGTCAACTACTTCCTGACCCGGTAACCAACCGTTGGCTGGCGCTACCTGTCGCGTCGATGTGTGTCGGATAAATCCAGAAAAGGCGCGAGCGTTCATGTCATGTCAATTGTTGATAATTTTCTTTTATGCAAAGTTCTTGAACGACTGGGCAGTCGGTCCCGGTCGTGCAAATGCGCGTTTCGACGTCCTAAAAAGGGCACCGCAACGGCAGCAAATTCATCGCGGAATAGTGGGGCTGCGATAACACCCGTTATCACGGCAAAAATCACGAAAACCGGCCTGTGCCGGCAAGGGGGCGCGACCCCGGATTTACGGACCAGTCCTGTTGCCGATCATCTCGGCGAGAACGCGCCTGACGAGATCCCTAGCTGATGTTCCGTAGGGCAAGTGTGCAATGTCCACAACGGTCTGTACGGTCAGCGGATCGTTCCGTGACTGGAGTTCTCGAACTGCCCAGATGACCCGGCGTCGCAGCAATGTGGATCTTGCCTGCCGCACCTCCGCAAGAAGTTCAGGGTCGCACCGTAGTGTATGTCGTGCGCTGCTATAACCAAGTTGTGCGCGCGCCGCCAGTTCAGCGATGGTCAGTCCGGCGGGATACCCCTGCTCGAAAAGCACGGCGTGGAAGGCGTTGCGGAGCGCCTGCACGCGTTGCGTCAGTAGGGACGCAGTTTCCCTTGGGCGCGGTTCCGTCGTACGGGTCGAATCGGGAGACTGGCTACGAGGCGGGCCGGGGTTATATGTTGTCCACTGTTTGTCAAACCACGTCTGGTCCCGCACGCGTGCCCGCAAGCCCGCCGCGCTCTGGATCAGCAGCGTCCACCGGTCTGTGCGTACTCCCTCGCGGCGGCTGTGGTCGGCCATGCATCGCCTGATCGAAGTACGGTCGGCGTTGATCGACGGCGGGGCACTCAAACCCCTGATTCTTGGAAAATGACGCGTCAGCCAGCTCGGATCAAGGAGCCTGAGAACCCAGTAGTGTATGTGCGTTCCGCGCGATGGGGGCGCGCCAGGGCGTGTGCCGGCGTGCTGCAACATGAAAGCCTTCGCCTCGCCCACAGTCGGCGGGGGCCTGGGGCGTCCTCGTCGAGGAGGTCGGTCGGCTTTCCGGCTTCTGTTTGCCAGGGTAGCCACCGCTGTCGAGGGGCGACGTTCAGACAATTCGCGATTGAGCTGAGGCAATTTGAGATTGAGCGCCGCGAACAATGCGCAGACATTCACCGCGCGCATCCCGCCGATGGTCTGGTAATCGGGGAACCACACCCATTTAACATCCGTCGCATGACGCTGTTGCGCTACACGCAATGTTGTGGCGTATTCACCATACGCGTGCTCAACGATTGTCTTGTGCTCGCCGAGTGTTGTCCTGGTTTGAAGAAATGCGTGGACATGCGTCCGGTCGTACACGGGAATGCCAGCTGCCAGCGCATCGCGACTGGTTTCGACCAACCTTAGACGGACATCATCCATCGGGGCTGGAACTCGGGCTGCAGCCAGATCACAGCCGCAGACGCATGCCATCTGGGGCAAAGGGATATGACCTCTCTCGTCTCGCTCAGATCTTCGTCCACACCGCATACACATCGAGAGAAGACAGAGATGGTGTTCGGGACATGTCGTCACATTAGGTAACTGATGGAGACGATGCCAGTAAGGCTCGCCGGTCACCCGGATGTCTTGTGTCAGGCACGCCGGGCAATATCTGATCCCGACTTGGCAACGGTACTGTTGGTTGAAATGGCGAAAACTGTGCACCAACGCTCCATTTGCTCCATAGATCATTGGGAAGTTCTTCGTGCCCGGCAAAGTTCCTTTCCCGCGCGGTGCAGCGTCGAACGCGAGCCAGTAGGGTAAAGTTGTGAGATTAAGGAGCACCTGATCATAGCTTGGCGCACCCAGCGCCTTGACCAAGGTCTCGAGCGCCGGCGTGAAGTCGGGTATATCAAAAACGCTAGTGTCAAGCGGGCCCGCACCTGTCTTCCGGATCAGGGCACGCCACGCGCCTTTTCCGTTATGCAATTCATTGCGTCGAAGCCACGATCCGAGAATTTCGTCCCGGTACGGCGGCAATGTGAAAGGGAGTTGCATGGTTTTGCCACTGAGTTCTGGTAATCATGGTGCCGTAGCTGGCAAGGGCAAAAAAAGATGCAGCGCGATTCCAGCCATATTCTTCGTGCTCGTCGTTTTATCAAGGCCGTGCACTCGCCCTGCCATCAGATCTACATCCCGTCTGTTCCGTGATCAGTGTCGTTGCTCTCCCTTTTCATCGGGCCCGCAAATTGTCGTCTTCCCTGCAGCGATCGGACCGCGTCTTCCTTGCACACCGGACTTCGAATGCGAGCGCGCGGTCCCTCATCAGAGTATTTTTCGCCATCGGCAGTGTGATGCTGGCCAGCCGCGCGAGCCTGGCAACCGTCACCCGCACGCGGGGCCAGTCGTCGAGTGTCGTTTGTAATGCAACACGTAATGCCCTGGCGTGGTGAGCAACAGCCGTCATACTAATCGTCGGCTTCAGGAGTACCGTCTGGTCGCGCGGACGCACAGGGGAATCTGTACGGAACCTGAAATACTCACAACGCTGGCTTTCAAACCATGTGCAGTCTCTCACAGCCGCCCTCCGTCCGGCCACGCTCTGGGCAATCAACCGCCAATGATATGTCCTTGTTCTGTCATTCGATATACCGGCGGTGGCGGATCGGGCAATCCATTTGCGGTCGGTCTGCACCGAGGGAACCGAGGTAAAACGGCTTTGCGGAAAATGCCGGCGAAGCCAGTCAGCATCGAGCAGGCGCAGCACCCAATAGTTCAGGCCGTCTGCTGACGCGCGCTCACTTGGACGGTTTCGTGTGCGCGCCAGCATTGCCCTACGTGCGCTTTCGACAGAGGGAACGGTACGCGGCCTGCCGCAATCCTCACGCTCGCGCTGGACCTCGTCCAGGACCGCCGCGGAACGTTGGGCGACCGAAAGACTGATGTCCATCGCGGCAAGCAGCGCGCAGCAGTCCGGCGCGCGCAGTTGGGAAAAATGATGTGAAAGCGGGAGCCATAACCAGCCATCAGAATCTCGAATCGAATCCGGCAAGCTGCGCGAAAGAGCGGACTGACCGTACGCGTCCTCAATAAAGCGGGCTAACTCACGGGACTGCAAGCGCGATCGGAAGAAATCGCGCATTTGCGAGCGGCTGCAAAGCGGAGCGCGCGCAAGCAGCGCGTCGCGACTGACCAAGGCCAACTTGTACTCGATGTCCATTTCGGCGATTGGAGCGTGCGCTTGGCTCAGCCTCCAGCCGCATTCGCATTGCATTCTCGGTAGAGGAGCGCGACTGGCTCCGTCAGCCAGGTAGCCGCGGCCACAGCGAGGGCAGCAACTCTTCAGGCGGATGCGATGGTCCGGGCAGCATGTCACATTCGGCAACTGATGCGTCCGGTGCCAGTAAGGCTCGCCAAACGTCCGGAAGTCGTCATCCAGACACCGGGGGCAAAACCGGATTCCGACCCGCGCCCTGTATCGCCGCGCCATGGCGGCCACATTTCGCACAATTTCCTTTCGTGTGCCAAGCAAGACATTTAACGTCGTACCGGATAGCTGACCAACTTCGGGTGGCGCGGCATCAAAAGCGAGCCAGTAGGGCAGCGTCGTGAGATCTAGCAGCGCGTGCTCCTCGCCAGCCACGCCGATGCTGCGGAGGAGCGTTGCCAGGCGGGGCGAGTGACCCGGAATGTCGAAAACATTCTCGTCCGAGCGCGATCCATGACCGGCATCGCGCAAGGCGACACGCCACCAACCGTCGCCATTGTGAAGCCGGAGCCGTGAGAGCCACGAGCCGAGAATCTCATCGGGATAGCGAGGAAGCCCGAAAGGTGGAGCAGACACGCAACCTCCGTTTTCAAATGACGGCGCTGTCGTCGGAACCAAATAACAACGACCCAGTTCTTACTCGTATCTCCGCAAAGGATCTTCAACAGGAAAGTTGAAGTCGGGGTCTTTGGTTAGCGCTTGCTTCCCGTTTTTACTTGTTTGAGATTGCTGACTTTCCTTTACGGCTTCAGTGACTTCGTCAAAGTCTTCCTTGACGGACGACTCCGCAGCAGGTTCCGTCTTGATCCGGCGCATGAGGTCCCAATATTCCTTGCCGAAAAGCAGATCGTCGAACCGCTTAAGTGTGGATATTCTCCCACAGCGCAATGACGCGATAGCGGGTTGCAAGATTGCCATGTTGGTGGCCATGGTGCGCTGGAACCCCTGTTCATTCACCTCCTCAACAGTCCCACCGATGGCATTCTGTTGGGTCAGCATGAATGCAAGAACCGCGAACGCAGTATCTCCCGCCGACGCGTCCCACCACGCATTCCGTATACTGTCGGTCAGCCTCTTCTTTTTTTTAACAAACGTGTAATCCCAGTAGGTCTCGCTGAAGTCTTTCCAGAGGGCGCTGTTTCTAGCCATGGGGAGCATGGGCACACATCCGGATGACGCCGACTTTCGTGTATTCCTGACTATGTTGATCAGTACTTTGTCGATGGCGGGTGTCGAAATCAGGAATAGGGATATTCCAAGGCGTTCGACAATTTGGCTGAAGAGATTCAGCAAAAACTCGGCTGTCGGGCCTTGAGCGGCGCTAAGGTTCTGCACGTCGTCAATGACGATCAGCCCGAGCGAGACGGTTGTCGCAACTGTGTGCATGAGTTGGACCATCAGTGCGATCGTGCGAACTGACCTGGCGACCTTGCTGTACTCGGTTTTGCCGAGGATGCGATCTATCTCCTCGAAGAACTGAACGCAAAGCCCCTTCAGAGTGGCATCGTGCGGCACACTCAGGACAATGTAGACAATCTGCACCGCCGCCAGCGGATGATCGCCGTATGCCGTGTGGTCGATGACCTGTGGATAACGGAGGGAAAAAGCATTCCAAAACGTGCTTTTACCCATTCCAGTGATTGCCACCATGATATGTCCCTCCGCGGACGACTTCCAGTCAGACGGGAAAGGCAGGCCGTCAGCGGAGTTGCTGGCTAGTGCGTGTCGTCGTTGGATGTCAATGGCGTTAAGGGGGTTCCGGGCCACGTATGATTCTCGGATAATCTTGGTCAGGTCAAGTGCACTTTCGCCATAGTCCGGAAACGGATAGACGACGTCCGAGAGGGTTGAGAGTTCCATTATCCGGACGATGTCTGATGCTTGTCGAACCTTTCCGGTGGGTGGATCTGGATAGTTGGATAGTTGTAAAAGAAGGGCCTGCTTCGTCTCAGGTAACGGAGGAAGCGCTTCGATGTAGGGGTGGCCGTCAAAACGACGTACGCCGGTCCTCACGTATCGTGCTGGCACCCGTGTAACCGTTTTCATTTCGCCTTCCTATGCTTTCGGATGGCAGCCACCGTTTTCCGCTGTTCTTCACGATAAGCTGACTGCCAGTCTACCCCGGGGGATCGGTGGCTGTCAGCGCCTTCGTCAGTTGGTCCACTGGAATTGTTGTTAGTTAAACGCTCCTTGATATCCGTAGTTTCCCGCTCCCGCGCGTCTTCAGCTTCGCCCTGAATCCGCGAAGCAGGCTTGCGTTTGGCGGGTGAACGGCTCGCTCCGGGGGAGAGCTTCTGGACCCGCTTTCTGCGCGCAGCGGTGTCGGCTTCCGCCCACAGATACGAGTTTGTATCGGACAGGCCTTCTTCCTCGTCTATTGACACACCACGTAGTTCCTCTGCTGATTCCGGTGTCATTTCGAACTTCGGCCACTCCGAATTGACCGTGGGAACATAGACTATGTGAGGGAAGGTCCGGTCGTAACGGACGCTTGTTTTACTCGACCGTTTCGTCGATCGCCCTGCTATGACCATAGCTGCCGAATTGACGGGAAGGTAGCGGCGGTTCAAAAAGTTGCAAACACCGTCTTTAATGTATCCCGTGCCCGATGCCAGCAGCAAGCGTTGGTAATCCGCGTCTGTGAGCGGTGGCGAGTGTCCCCCCCCAAGATTTTTAAGTCCCCAAAGGTACGCTTCCATTGGGATTGGTGGGACCTCTGCCTGCACTAATATCTTCCGTCGTCTCAGTGCGGGATGTGGTCGGTTATTGTGTTGCACGACCTCGTCTATAAGAATGCGGTAGAGTTCCGCAAGTGTATGAACCGCCGCGGTTTGAGCCGTACGAGCGGCTCGTTTTGTTTTCGGGTCAAGAGGCCGATCCTTATATGATCCCTTTAGTCGCCGGCTGGCGTTGCGTCTCTTGAGAACGCCAATCACGCGTTCAACGATGGCTTTGCCATCGGGGCACAAGGGCGGCAAATACGTTAATTCAATGAGGAGGTCATCGGCCGCTGCCTGCTTGGTAGATTCCGCAAGAAAGTCCGAACCCCGATCGAATACCATCACAGCGGTCAATCGTCCATAGGGCCAATCGTCATCCGTGATGTTGACGTTCATCCAGCGAAAACGGTCTTCTCTCGAAGTCATGCAGACAAGCAGCAGGTAGCGTAACTCATCGTATGATGCGGGTTTCAGGGAGACGTAGACTCCTGTTATGAACCGGCTCCACCGGTCGATGGCAATGTATATGATCGGTTTGCCGGCGGCCTTGTCTGACTTACCTCTCTTTACAAGAAATATCCTGCCGCCCGTAGCGTCTATTTCTGTTATCTCTCCAGGGCTAGCCGCCTGCAACGTCCCCTTACTAGAAAGGCGATGCGCCGCGCGCTTCGACTCCGTTACGTCATCAAGCGCTTTTGCCTCTGTGGTGTAGTAGCGGAATTGCCGTAAGGTTACAGGCTCTGAGCGTTCATCCCGGATATAGGCGGCGTATTCTTCCGGGTGGCGGCGCCGAAAGTCGGTCGCTAGATATCTGTCGTGTGCGTACGAAACTGTACTGGTACCGTGTAGACAATACTTTGAGTAAGCGCGAACCATGTCTTCAATGTCATCTGCGGAAACGACGAAATCGTTGACGCCGTATTTTTCGACTTGGACCGATTGCCGCCCGCGCCGGTGCTGGTGCGCTTCGTTATCCTTTTTACCTTGGTTAGGCTTGCTTCCAGTCGGAAGCTGAAGTAGTGCGTATTTTGTGCCTCCGAAGTAGTAGAACCGCAGCACCAGGCGTTTGAGCGTAGTGGCGCTGCACTGCGTGAGCTCAGCATGTTGTGCGATCAGGCTGGAAAACTGTTGCCTGCTGAGGTTGTAAGGGTCTCGGAACTCGACTATCAAAGGCTTCGTTAGATTCCAAAGGTGTTCGAGCGTTTTCCAGGCAATCGAGTCCTTGTCCGGTACGTCAAGTAGGGCAGGCGGGAGGCGAAGTTGGCCCCAGGTTGCATTGGGAATGCTCATTAAGCCGTCAAGTTCGCTAGGCGTGAGTTTCCGAGGCCGGCGTGCGGTTCGCGCTTCGTTGGGCTCTCCGACCCACATTGCGTAAGCACAGTCGTCGAACATATGAGTCAGGCGCAGAAATCGAGTCTGGCCGTTCTCCGTCACGCGCAAAACCATCCCGGGGCGTGGTTTCGAGGTTGAGCTGGATTGAAAGTCACGCATTATTGACCGCGCAGGATCACAGGACAGTTTTTCGCGATCCGTCCTGTCAGAGAGAGGGGGATGCGATGCGACCACGCGCAATACCGGAAAATGTCCAATGCGGTATCAGGCGGGATCCTCAGTACTTTGCGTACCGATTCGACCAGCTCATCGAGAACGAGGTTGTTCTGATAGTGGTCCATGAAAAATTTTGCAAACGTGTCGGCGACCTGGGGATCGGGTACGTACCTGTGGCGGTACCAACCACGTATGAAGCGTAGTGAGTCGAGCACAGTTCTGTCGAGCTTGGAGGTGTCAACCAGACTCCAACCTATGCCATGGTCGTTGCACCACTGCCGTGCCACTTGCTTTAGCCGCTGATTTCTTGCGCTCATTCGACGTGAGTCTGCTGATAGCGCTACGGCTCGAAATTTAAGCCCATCTGGGCCCCTCTCCGTTAGGAGGAAATCGACACAGATCGGCTCTGGAAAAATGTCGTGTTTGGAGTGGGTCACGTCGAACTGGCAGCATAACCGCACGGTGCCGTTGATGTCGAGAATTGGCCAGGATTCTCTGATGTCAACGATCTCTAGCACCCGTTCCAACAGAAAGAAGTAGATCCGGGCGCGTTCGTCGAGAATTTCATAGCGCCGGTCGATGCGTATGCCATGCACGCAGCCAGCCGTGCCCTTGACGCCGGAATTATTAATGGTTCGCCATGGTTTATAAGCGGTAAGCGAACCAACGCCCAAGCCGCGTCGTATGCGGGAACGCAGATACGGCGGATAGAGGGTGGGGTCGGGCGCCCATTCCATAATGGACGAAGAATAGTCAAGAACAGGGAAAAGTCCAGAGATTTGGAAGAAAATCCCATAGTTTTAGGAATTCGACGCCAGATCTTGGGTTGACTATTTCCGAAGCTCGTCTTCACACAGTTCGCCAAAGCTCGAACCGCTCGAAAGGTCGGTCTGGATTCAATCTTCCGCTGAAGGCTAATTGAAAGAAATTGAATGGACCTGATGCACCCGCCAGGCATTGGCCGAGAACCCGGCCAGGTGCCAGACGCGATCGACGCGCGGCGTTATTCCTACTCCGGCCGGCCAATCCGAAGAACGTCACTGGGTTTGCCCTACTGCAAGTGTAGGGGGGTGACCCATCCCAGGCTCCGTCGCTCTTGTTCAGAATCCAGATACGGACTGATGTAACGACGTAACCAGCCCGCATTCGCAGTAGAGCATGACGTCCAGCGCGTATGGCGCTGGCTGACCCCTGGGACGGAGGTCATATGTTCAGTACCCGCGCTTATCACAGCAGTGTTGCCGCGCTGCTGTTCCTGCTATTTGCAGTTCCTTCGTTTGGCCAGTCGTTCCGGGTGCAATGCCCGCCGACCACGCCGGCGCATCCGACGGCGCTGCCGCCCGGTACGGGGGAGCCCGCCTACACCGGGCCGTCCTACACGGGACAGACCTCCACGTCGACCGGCGTCATCAACGGCGCGGTCAAGTGCCAGCAGATCTCGGGCGGCGATGGTTACGCCACGATGGCGAACGGCGTGCAGACCTACCTGTTCGCTTTCGGCCCGTTGTCCGGGCTTGCCGACATCAAGGCCGGTCTTCCTGGCACCGAGTTCGCCTCGGTGTTCAACACCGTCGGCGACCCAAGGTTGGACCCGACCTACAACGGTGCGGTCGGCCTCGTGCCTGATCCGGAATCTGTGCCTCCGGGCCAGTTGACCGGCCACGTCGATCCGCGCCCCATCATGGATATCGGCGTGATGAACGGCAACGAGCCGGCGCCGACGATGGCGATCGACGAGGACGACGAGTTCTTCCTCACGCTGACGAACGTCGGGATGATCATGCGCCCCGACCTGTTCGAGCGGCACACGGTGCACTTCCACGGCTACCCGAACGCATCGTCGTTCTATGACGGCGTGCCGGACGCGTCGGTGGCGATCAACATCGGCGCGAGCTTCACGTACTACTATCTCGCGCCGGATGCCGGCACCTACTTCTGGCACTGCCACATCACACCGCCCGAACACTTGCAGATGGGCATGGTCGGCCAGATCTTCGTGCGGCCTCGCCAGAACCGCGTTCCCGGCGGTGCGTCGCTGTATAGCTCGCTGCTGCTGCAGCAAAAGGATCTGCGTACCGCGTGTGGCAACGACATTCTGTGCACGACACCGCTGCCTCCGGCGAACGGCGTGCTCCACGCGAACAACAAGAGCGGTACGCCGACGCTGTACGCGTACAACGACGGCGACGGTTCGACCGCCTACGACGTCGAGTATCCGGTGCAGATACACGGCTTCGATCCGAACTTCCACTTCATTGGCATGACGTTCAATCCGGAGCCATTCACCGACATGAAGGACAAGCTCTTCATGTTGAACGGACGCAGCTACCCGGACACCGTGAATCCGAACCCGCTGTCGACACAGGTCGCCGATGGCACACCGCACTTTTCGCAACCGCTGCCGACGCTGATCAACATTCCGGCGGGCGGCAGGGCGCTGCTGCGGATCTCGGATCTGGACGTCACTGAGTTTCAGACGCTGGCGTCGCTGGGCATTCCGATGCACGTAGTGGGTGTCAACGCCCGCTTGCTGCGCGACATGTCCGGCAACGACCTGACCTACAACACGAACTCGATCACGTTGGGGGGCGGCGAATCGATCGATGTGATCCTCGACGCCAGCGACACGACGAAATATAAGCCGGGTGCGATCTTTTACCTGTACACGCCGAATCTCGATCACCTGGCCAACGACCAGGAGAACTTTGGCGGCTTGATGACCGAGGTCCACATCTGCAACGCAGTGGACCCGACCAAGAAGTCCTGCACCTAGGAGAAGAGCCGTGGGACACATCAATCACACCACATGGATCGCGAAGCTCGCGCGCTTTGGGCGGCTTGCACGGTTCGGCGCGGCGATGCTCGCCACGCTCGTCTGCATGCACGCGCAAGCCGCCGCGCCCGGCATCACGGGGACGCACTTCGATTTGAGTGCCGAGGCGAACCGTATCACCCAGCCAGACGGCGCGAGCGTTTATTCGTGGGGCTATGGATGCCGCACGGCGCCGTCCGGCTTTTCGCCGTCCACGATCGCGGGCGCGAACTGTCCGAGCATGCAGATTCCCGGTCCGACGCTGATCGTCAAGCAGGGCGACGTCGTCACCGTGACGCTCACCAATAACCTGCCGGCGGCGGCGGGCAACACGTCGATCCTCTTTCCGGGATTCCAGGTCTGCGCCGCGGTGCTGAACCCCGACGGGACCTGTCCTGCCGCGCTCACCGGCTCGCCGGGATTGCTGACCCGCGAGGCTGCCCACGGCAGCACGGTCACGTATAGCTTCGTCGCGGCGACGCCTGGCACGCATGCCTACTACAGCGGCACGCAGGGCGATCTGCAGATCGAGATGGGCCTGTATGGCGCGATCATCGTTTTGCCGACCTCCTCGCCCGGCACGGTTGCGGTGCCTACCGGTTGTCGCGCGGTCGCGGCGACGCTGCCGGACGGGCAGCCGGACTTCCGCAATGCCGGCGCGGCCTATAACCACAGCGCGGCCTGTTACGACCGCGAGTATCTGTTCCAGTTCGCCGAATTGGATCCACGCATCCATGTGCAGGCGGAACAACAGGCGGCGAACGCGTGCACGGCGCCGAACGGCTGCATGACCGTGGAGACGGAGCCCTATCACCCGGCCTATTTCATGGTTAACGGCCGCTCGATGCCGGACGACATGGACCCGAACTACGCGGTGCAGTATCCGCATCAGCCCTACAACGGCAATCCGCACATGCATCCGGGTGAACTGGTGCTGTTGCGGATCATCGGCACCGGCCGCTGGCAGCATCCGTTCCACGAGCACGGCAATCACGTGCGGGTGCTGGCGCGCGATGGAAACATGCTGCTCAGCAAGACGGACCCGACCAAGGTCGCCGGACCGCTGCTGTTCACGACGACCACGACGCCGGGCCTCGCGATGGACGGTATTTTCTACTGGACGGGCAAGGGTCTGAACTGGGATGTCTATGGGCATAAGCCTGGGGACCTGTACACCGATACTGATCCGAAATATGCGGCTTACGTCGGCAAACCGGTCGTCTGCATTCCGGACGTGAACGGCTATTACACGGCCGACCCGCTCGCGCCGAACTACTACGAGTGGTGCGCCGATCACGGCAAGGCGCTCGAAGCGCATCCGTTCGGCAACGTCGGCAGCGGCGGGCCGGTCACCCTGCCGGATTCGCATGTGGTGACCAACGGCTTCTGGTTTGGTGGCAGTCCTTATCTTGGGCCTGACGCGACCATACGCGCCACTGCGCCCACCGGGACCACGCCGCCGAGCGGGACGGTCGCGAATCCACCCGCAACGGAAGCAGGTTTTGCATTCATGTGGCACTCGCATAACGAGCGCGAGATCACTACGAACAACATCTTCCCAGGCGGAATGATGATGATGATGCTCGTCGATCCACAGGTTTTCCTGATTGACGAATCCAATTAGAGGCGGGGAGAAGCGCGATGAGATCCACTCAGTTTAAGGCGACCCTCTTCGCCGTGCTCAAGGCAGGGGTCACAGCGTCCATTCTGCTGACTGCCAGCAGCATATCTTTTGCTCAAGTCGTCAATCTGACGGCGAAGGCGACGACTGCCACGCTGCCCGACGGGCAGGCGGTGCCGATGTGGGGCTACACCTGTACGCCGGCTGCGGTTGCGCCGGCGACCTGTGCGGCGGCAAATCCGGGCGCCGGAGCGAACTGGTCGCCTGTGGTGATCACCGTGCCGCCAGGACCGCTGACGGTCAATCTCACCAATAGCTTGCCCGGTGCCGTGCCGACCTCGCTCGTCGTGGTGGGGCAGTTGGGCGGCGGCCTGGGGACGACGGCGACGAGCATGCCGAGTCCGCCGCATCCGACTCAAACCGCAACAACCTGGCCGATTGCCACCACCGCGAGCGGCGCGACATTCACGCCGCCCGCGCAAGGGCCTCGTGTCCAGTCGTTTGCAACCGAGGTGGCGACCGGCAAGACAACCGCGCTCACCTGGAGCAACCTCAGCCCCGGCACTTATCTGATCGAGTCGGGAACGCATCCGTCGATCCAGGGGCCAATGGGGCTATACGGCGTGCTGGTGGTGAAGGCCCCGGTCGGCGGCACCGTGAGCTGCCCTGTGACGTCGCAGACGTATCAGGCCTATACGAGTCCGGCTATTTGCTACGACGCCGACGTACCGCTTGTGCTGAGCGAAATCGATCCCGTGCAAAACACGGCTGTCGCAGCGGCGGTGACGACGACAGGCTTCAGCGAAACCCTGGCGTGGTCGGGTCAGCCCGGCGGTTGCGGCGATTCGAAGTCGACGGCGTTCGGCACCTGCTATCCGCCGACCGTGAACTACGATCCGCGCTACTACCTGATCAACGGCGTCGCCTTCGACCGCACCAATCCCGGCGGGTCTTCGTTTGCCGCCACCGCGCCTGTTGCGACAGGCCAGGTGCTCGTGCGTTTCGTGAACGCCGGTTTGCGGATGCACGTTCCGTCGATAGTCGGTGCACAAACCGGCAATCCCGTCGCTTCCGGTTTCTCGCTGATCGCCGAAGACGGCAATGTGTTGCCCGGTAACACGCGAGTCCAGTCGGAAGTGTTTCTGGCCGCGGGCAAAACCTACGACGTGATGATCAACGCACCGGCTACAGGCGCAACGGCGCTTCCGGTGTTCGACCGCGAACTGAGCCTGTCTACAAACAATCAGCGTGACGGCGGGATGCAGGCCTATGTCGCCGTCAATGGCGGCGTGCTGCCGACGGCTGGGGCCGCGAATCAGAATGCGATTGCCAATTCCGCTGCCTACTTCTTTGTCCCGGGCACCACGTTGACCGTGTCGGATCCTGCCAAGGGCGTGAAAGCCAAGGACGTGAATGTTTACGGCGTGGAGGTCAAGACGACGACCACCGGCGGCGCGCTGACGCTGAACCCGGATGGCACGTTCGTCTATGTGCCGAATGCCGGTACGACAGCTGACAGCTTTGTGTATCAGGCCAACGGCAATCCCGCGGTATCGGCGACGGTCACGCTGTCAGCCTGCAGCGCCGGCAACGGTTGTCTGTCTGGCCCGCCGGTGGCCAGCAATGGCGCTTACGTCAGCAACATCGCGTCGCGGCTGCAAATCGGCGCGCCCGGCGTGCTGGCCAATGCCTCGGATCCGAAGGGGCTGCCGCTTACCGCGGCGATTTCGGGTGCTGTGACAGGCGGGACCGTCACGCTGAATCCAGACGGATCGTTCACCGCGATTCCGACGACGCCGCCGGTCGGCAGCACTGCGACTGCCACCATGACGTTCAAATACACGGCAAAGAATTCGCAGAACACGTCGAGCACCGCCGCGACCGTGATGGTGACGTTCAAGGGCGGCAGCGGACTTATCGTCAAGCCGCTGGACGCGCCGAGCGCGGCGCCGGGCAAGACCGCGGTTCAGCTTGCCGACTACCGCTGGATCATCGAGGAAGACCGTACCTTCCAGATCGATCCCGCATGCCAGACGACCGCGACAACGCGCCCGGCTACGTGCCCGCCGCTGCCGGTTCCCAGCCTCGGCGCAAATTTCCACACCAGCTACATGCCGGTGGTGGCAGCAGGTTGTGTCGGCAAGGTCGCCTGCGAGTCGGGGCAAACGGTATATGACCCGGCGAGCAACTCGCACTTGCCGGCCGTGTGCGATATCGGCAACGGCGTGTGCCGCACTACGGCTGCGCAACAGGTGCCGGTCAATCCGAGCCAGGTGGCGCTCGATCCGAAGAAGCACTACTACATCTCGATCTTGCCCGGGGACGCCGGTAACAGCTTTGGGAACGGTGCGGGCTTGCCGCAACCGGTTAATCCGGCGAACCCGACCGGGCCGCAGAGACAGTTCGACATTTCCAAAGACTGCCCGTCGGGTCCCGCCGGCGCGGATTTTGCGCCGGGCACGGGTAAGTGCGGCCACACCATGGGTGGCGCCCCGATCGCGCCCGGACAGACCAGCGTCAACGTGCTGTTGCAGGAGACGCCGATGGCGACCGCGAAGGTCTCGGTGTTTGTCTTCGAAGACGACGCACCGGTGAATGGCGAAGTGGACGTCAGTGGCGGTACCGACACGTTCGGCTCGGCGCGCGAACCAGGACTTGGCGGATTCGAAATCAAGCTCTGGGACGACGCGGGCGGCACCGGCGACCCAACCGGACAGATGACGTACGACATGTTCAACATGCCGCTGTCCAATTCCTTGCAGGGGACCATCGATCCGGTCACGGGGCTCAATGCCTGCCCGATTTCGACGGCGACCGACGGAATTGTCGGCATGGTCCCGACGTGTCCGAAATTCGAGTCGGACGGCAAGACGTTGTCGCCGCTCGTCGGCCAGGCCATCATTGCCAACCTGATGCCAGGCCGGTACGGCGTCGTCGCGACGCCGGCAGCCGACCGGATCGGCAGGGGAGAGGAATGGCTGCAGACGAACACGCTGGACGGACAGAAGGCACACGACGCGTTCGTCAAGGTGGGTGGGCCGGCGTACTTCCAGGAGTTCGGGCCGGCAGGCTTTCACGTGGCGGTCGGCTTTGCCAATCCGAAAATCATCAATGCTCGCCTGCCGCTCCTTTGCGCAGGTGCGACGTGCACAAGCGGGCTCAAGGGCAGGGTAACGAACCTGCACTACAGCCGTCCGCCGAACGAGAATCTGTATGGCGCCGGCTCGCGTACCTCGCTGAGTTTCACGCAGTGCTATGTCAGCGTCGGCGATCCGGACGGCGAGGATATGGCGTTCACCAAGTGCAACGCCGACGGGACGTTCAGCTTTAGCGGCTTGCCCGCAGGCACGTTCAGAATCACGATCTTCGATCAATGGAACGATCAGATCGTCGACGGGCTCGCGACTGCGGTGCAACTGGCGACCGGCCAGACTGTGGATGTCGGGGATCTTTCGGTGCTCCAATGGCACACGAATCTCTACACCCGGACGTTCATGGACACGACCGGCTCCGGCGTCTCGCAGACGAGTTCGCCAGGGCTCCCGCTGGTTCCGACCAATATCCGCTTCCGCGACGGCAGCTATTCGAACTTCAACAACACGGACCTGAACGGCTATGCGTCGTTTAACGAAGTGTTCCCGCTGTTCAACTGGTACGTCGTCGACACCGACGAAACCCGCTTCAAGCAGACTGGCGTCCATGTGGTCTACGACGCCGGCGGCCCGCCCGACGGCACACCCGGAGGCGGCACCTCGACCATTGCGGCCAATTACGCCAACACCCTGGAATCCGCGACGGCGCACCTGCCCACGAACCTCCGGGTACCGGGCGCGGTGTATTGCAACGACGCGGACTGCAAGGACCGTACGGGTTCGAATCCTTCGACCGGCAGAGTCGATCCGCCGTGGGTGACCACGATGGGTTGGCAGGGCTTCTCGGGGCAGAGTTCCTTTATCGAGTTCGGCAAGGCGCAGTTTGGCGCGACTGAAAACGGCGGCATCCGGGGCGAAGTCATCTATGCTTCGACGCGGCCGTTCGACGATCCTTCGCTGCTGATCCACACAAAGTGGACGCCGGACGTGCCGAACGTCACGGTGAACCTGTATCAGGAGGGCGTCGCGGCGGACGGCACGACCAGCCTGACGCTGGTGGACACGACGAAGACCGCCAGCTGGGATGACTGGGCGCAGGGCTTCCGCTCCGACGGCGTGCCGAACATGAACTGTCCGGGACAGGAGGCCACTGACCCGTTCTTCTTCACGTTGAAGGACACCCCGCAATGGCTCGACGCCCAGAAGCGTGCGTTGCCGGCGCATTCGCAGTTCAAGTGCTACGACGGCATGCACGCGTTCAACCAGTTGCAGCCCGCGCCGTACGACGGCATGTACAAATTCCCCAGCGTGACGGGCCGGAGTACGACGACCGGCAAGCCGACCGCGACGAACTGCACGGTCTGTGTGGCCAATCCTTCGGGCGACGGTACGCAGATGCTGCCTGCCGGCAAGTACGTGGTCGAAGTGATCGTGCCGCCGGGCTACGAACTGGTGAAGGAGGAAGACAAGAACATCCTGATCGGCGACAACTATATTGCGCCGGTCACGCAGCAGTTCGCCGGTATCGGCGCCATCTTCATCCTGCCCGACCAGGCTGCGGTGAACTCCACCTATAACCGGAACAATCCGCAGAATCCGACCCAGGACCTGGGCTCCACCACCTACTCGCGGGGCGAGGGCGACACGGGCAGCATCGAAACCTCCTGGCCTTGCGTCGGTGAGCTGCGCATCGTGCCCGACTACATCAGCTTGTTCCCGGGTTCGCAGGAAGTCGCGCCGTTCGCGGGCGCCTCCCGGCACCTGTGCGACCGCAAGGAAGTTAACCTGACGAGCCAGTCTACAGTGCTGACGAAGTTCTGGATCTTCAGTTCGACGCACGTGGCCGCGCACTACACCGGCTTCATGCTGGATGACTTCTCTTCGGAGTTCGATCCGTATTCGCCGCAATTCGGTGAAAAGTTTGCGGTGCCGAACGTGCCGATCTCGATGAAGGATTTCGCCGGCAACGAAGTCGCTCGCACATATACGGATCAATGGGGCATCTTCAACGGCTTGAACTATTCGACCTGGCAGGTCAACCCGCCGAACCCCACCGGCTATGCGCCGACGATGATGGTCGCCTGCATGAACGATCCTGATATGCCCGATCCGGCGCATCCTGGCCAGACGATTCGCGATCCTCTGTTTAACACGGCATACAGCCAGTTCTGTTACGAGATTCCGTTCATGCCTGGACAGACCCAGTACATGGATACGCCAGTGGTGCCGGTCTCGGCCTTCGCGGAGGGCTACAACCAGCCTGACTGCGCGTACCCGGATGCCACGCCGGCGATCTCCAGCGTAACGGGCGACTCGCTCGGCGCCGGCGCGGGACCCTGGGTGAGCGCTGCCACCCGCACGCTGACCATCAACGCTCAGGGCAACCAGCAGGTGCCGAACCATGCCTACACGGGTCCTGCCGCGACCACGGCGCCGTTCAATCAGAAGTTCCTGACGCGTCACTATGGCTTTGGCAGCCGGCCTTCGACATGCCCGGCCATCGGCCCGTGCAAGAACGCCACGATCGGCGGTGTTCCGATGAACAATGTTTCATGGAGCGACACCACGATCACAGGCCAGGTGCCCATCCTGGTCGGCTCGCAGTCGAGCTGCACGATCCAGCAGCGTGGCGTGCTGAATCCCACGTCCTGCGGTGAACTCGTCATCACGGCGGCCAACGGCAAGCGCTCGATCGACACGGTCACGGTCACGATCGGTGGCAAGATGCCAACCTACGTGAATGGCGAGAACGCCACCAGCAACGCGATTCAGACCGCGATCGATAAGGCGACCCCGGGCGACATGATCGTCGTCGGTCCGGGCGTCTATAACGAAATGCTGCTGATGTGGAAGCCGGTCCGGTTGCAAGGTGTCGGTGCGACGGCGGTAACCGTCAACGCGAACACCCACCCGTCGGGCAAGATGGACCCGTGGCGCAGGCAGGTGGGCTGTCTCTTCGGCGACGCTTTGAACGGCGGCCTGATCTCGGCGAGCAATCCGTACGATCCGACCGGCACGTATTCCTGTTCGCCCACGATGCAGCGCAAGGTGGATGCGATACCGTTCGAACCCGCTTCCGGATGGGATTTCAACCTCAACGGCAATCTCTCTGAACTGCTGATCGAGCCGACGCTGATGGGCGCATATGAAGGTGCGGCCATTACCGTGCTCGCCAAGGGCGTGAGGGACGTGACGGTGGGCGGCGTGACGCAACCCGACCCGAACTGCACCGCGAACGGCATTTGCACGCCGCTCACGGGCCCGACCCTGCTTCAGCCGAACCCGCCGGATTGCATGAACAACCCGAGCAACTTCCTGTGCAATCCGTCGCGTATCGACGGCATGACCTTCACCAACAGCTCGCAAGGCGGCGGAGGGATCTTCCTGCACGGCTGGAATCATTACACGGAGGTCTCGAACAACCGTGTCTTCGCCAACGCAGGAACGCTCACAGGCGGCATCACGGTAGGTCAGGTCGAAACCGCCGAAGCGACCATCGCCGCGAATGGTGTGACGGAGTTGCCGTTCCTGCTCAACCAGCATGTGAACATTCACAACAACGCGGTGACGTCGAATGCTTCGTACGGCGACGAAATCAACTCGACTACGCCTTCGTCGGCGGGCGGCGTGACCTTCTGCACCGGTGCCGACTACTATCACTTCAACTACAACTGGGTCTGCGGCAACATCAGTGCCGGTGACGGCGGCGGGGTCGCGCACTTCGGGTTCAGCTATAACGGCGACATCTCGCACAACTGGGTGTTGTTCAACCAGAGCAACAACCCGACGCTGCCCACGTACGGTGGCGGCATCATCGCCCAGGGCGTACCGCCTGACGGCACGTTCTGCGAGAACGCGACGGTGGACATCGACTGCGCGCCTGAGCTTTCGGATGGCGTTGGCCCGGGCCTCATGATCGACGGCAATCTGATTGTCGGCAACACGGCGGAAAGCGGCAAGGGTGGTGGGTTGCGGCTGCAGAGCGTCAACGGCACAGACGTGCAACGCAGTCCGAACAACTCGAGCGCGTGGTATCAGGTTCGCGTGACCAACAACATCATCGCGAACAACGTGGCCGGGTGGGCAGGAGGCGGTGTTTCGCTGCAGGATGCGGTGGCCGTGAGCTTCATCAACAACACGGTGGTTTCCAACGACTCGACGGCGTCCGCTGGCGTGCTGTTCAACACGTCCGCGGCCACGCAGGCCAACGTCGGGCCGCCGAACTGCACGACGGTGGGATCGGAAACGACGTGCCCGCCGATCACGACGTCGGTGTTCGAGCCGGCTGGGCTGGAGACCGCGCGCCACACGGGGAACTTCATCGTCGCGTTCACCAATCCGAGCGTGGCGTGTCCGGCGGGGTTGCCCAACTGCACGACGTTCTCGAACCCGGTGCTGACCAATAATGTGTTCTGGCAGAACCGCACGTTCTATATCACCGTGGGAGGAAAGAATCCGAACATCGCGGGCCTGCAGAACGCGGTTACGTTGAACCCATCGTTGAATCAGGCAGGCAAGGCGACGGGCTTCTGCGATCCGAACGCAGTCTATTGGGACATCGGCGCGTTCGGCGACACCTCGGCCAGCAACCGTCAGCCAGGTTTGACGATGAGCCCGAAGTACTCAATCCTGACGGATGCCGGCGACTACCCGGGGGCGAACAACAGCAATCTGAATCCGGGGGTGGTGCACCAGTACTGCAACGGTGCGCGTGTGCCGCCGGAAGCGGGCGGAATCGGCATCACGGTGCCCCCGGGCATTGCGGATACGGTTCTTCCGAATCCGCTGTTCACCCTGCTGCCGTCGGCGACGCCGGATGAAGGCAACAACTGGATCAACATGTCGTACGGTCCGCTGTCGCTGTTCAACGAAGCGCTCACGACGGGCATGACCGGCTATAACGTGGTGCTGGGCAACTACTCGATCACGCCCGCTTCGCCGGCGGTCAATCACGGCACGTCAGCCGGTGCGCCGAATCATGACATCTTCGGCACGTCGAGGCCGCAGCCGCAGGGCGGCGGATACGACATCGGCGCGGTCGAGGTCGTGCAGCCAGGCTTGTTGGGCGGCACCCCTCCGCCGATCGATCCGCTCGCATTGGGTGGCTCGTCGACGGGTGGTCTGCTCGGGCTGTTCCAGTTAGTGGCGCCGAAACTGCCCGTCGTGACGCCACCGGTGCCGCCGCTGACCCCGGCGCAGACGCTGCCTGCGGTCATACGGTGAGGGGGCTGTAATGAAACTTCGGTCCCCCTCGACAAAGCCGGCGGTGCTGTTCACGAGCAGCGTGTGGCTGGCCGCGACCCTGGTTCAAGGGGTCGCGGCCCAGCAGAGCGCGCCGCCGGCGCTCACGGCCAGGCACTCGCCGTATTTGCCGGTGAGTGTGTCGCAGCACGCGAAGAACTACTACGGGATGATGAAGGGCATCGATAACCTGAGTGTGCGCCGCACCGCATCGGGCAATCTGATCCGCTTCAACTATCGCGTGACGGATCCGGTGGCGGCGCATCTGCTCGGCGAGAAGACCGCGACCGCCTACCTGTACGGGCAAACGAGCCACGCGGTGCTCGAGATTCCGGTGATGGACAAGGTCGGGCCGTTGCGCCAGACCGGTCCACTTGAAGCCGGGCAGGAATACTGGATGGTGTTTTCCAACAAGGGCGGGCCGATCAAGGCCGGCGAGCGCGTCGACATTTTCATCGGTTCGCTTCATGTCGACGGACTGATCGTCGAATGATCGCGGCACGGTGATTTGCAACACAAATGGGGGAGGTGAATCATGTCCCGGTTTCTTTTGAAGGCGATTTCGGCGGCCTCAGTGGCCTGTGTTCTGGCATCCTGCCCGGTCGCATACGCGGCCTCGGCCGCAGGAACGGCGCAAGCCGCTGCGGCGAGTCATCTTGGTGCGGCGCAGATCGTCGAGCGGAACGTCGCGGCACGTGGCGGGCTTCAGGCGTGGCATGCGGTCAATACGATCACAATGTCAGGGCAGATCGATGCCGGTGGCAAGAAGAACACCAGGCTGCCGTTCACGATGACGATGAAGCGGCCGAACAAGAGCCGCTTCGAGGTTCGCTTCAACGAGCAGACGGCGTTTCAGGTCTACGACGGCGCGCGGGGCTGGAAGGTCAGGCCCTTCCTCGGACGCGACGAAGTCGAACCGTATACCCCTGCGGAGGCTAAATCGGCTGCGGCGTCGGCTGACCTGGAAGGGCCGCTGATCGACTATGCGAGCAAGGGCTCACGGGTGGATGCTCTGGGTATGGAATCGGTGGAAGGGCATCGCGCGTATGTCCTGAAGCTGACGACGAAAGACAATACGTCACGCCGCATCTGGATCGACGCAAGCAGTTTTCTCGAACTGAAGATCGACGGCGAACCACGCAAGCTCGACGGCCGGATGCACGACGTCGCCATCTTCTATCGCGATTACAAGAAAGAAAATGGGCTCGTCATTCCGCACACGCTGGAAACCGCCGTCAGCGGCGTCAAGCCGACGCACAAGCTGACGATCGACCATGTCGTGGTGAATCCGCCGGCGGACGATACCTTGTTTGCGAAACCGCAACTGGCCATGGCCAAAGTGCCGAACCAGCAGCCGCTGGTGAATAGCCACTAGCCGTTATCGTGCGAGGTCCACTGCCATGACACGAATCGCACTGTGGGTGCTCATCGGCTGCCTGACGGCGGCGGTGTACGCGAGCGAGCAAATACCGGAGCACGATCTGAGCGCGGACCAGATCGTCGAGAAAAATATCGCCGCGAGGGGAGGGCTCGACGCATGGCGGAATATCCAGACGATGGTCTGGGTCGGGCACGTGGATAGTGCGAATACACCCGCGGAGGAAATGCCGTTTGCGCTCGCGCTGAAACGTCCGAACAAGACACGCTTCGAGGTCACCGTGCTCAGCCACCGGGCTGTCCGGGTATTCAACGGCAAACAAGGCTGGAAGGTGAGCCCGAGCGCGACCGGCGGCGGCGAAGCGCGGCCGTACACCATGGACGAGCTGAGTTCCGCGCATGACGAGCAGGTCATCGACGGATTGCTGATCGACCATCAGGCGAAGGGTGTCGATGTCACGCTCGACGGTATCGACAAGGTCGACGGACACGATGCATACCGCCTCGGCGTGAAGTTGCCTTCCGGTGTGACCCGTCATGTGTGGGTCGACGCGCAGAGCTTTCTTGACGTGAAGTACGACCGCGTGGCGCGGGGCCCTCGCGGGCCGGTCACAGTGGAAGTGAAGTACGGCGACTACAGGAGCGTCGACGGTTTGCAGATACCATTCACGATCGAAAGCGGCGCAGCGGCGGCCGGAAAGGGTGACAAGCTGATGATCGACAAGGTGACGCTCAATCCGCCGCTTGACGATGGGATGTTCACGAAACCGGGCTCGCAGGGTCGGCGCAACTCGGTGTCGGTGAATGCCGATGCGTCGTCGCCCGCTCTGAGCCGGCCGGGCCCCTAGCCATGGACTGCGCCCGGGTCAGCCGAGGAGCCAGTGCTCGGGTGCGATGGCTCGCGGCGCTCGCGCTCGTTCAATGGGCATTGCTCGCCGCGTTGATTGTGCCGGTAGGCAAGGTGAACGCTGCCCCCTCGTCGCCGCCCGTAACGACAGCGAACACGGGGCAAGCGATCTTCCAGAAAGGCGTGCTGGGTTCGGGCGAACCGCTTGAAGCGATGCACGACGGCGGCGTGAACCTGCGAGGCGCCGCCGCGGCCTGCATGAATTGCCATCGGCGCAGCGGCCTTGGATCCAGAGAGGGGAATAACAACATCCCGCCGATCACTGACCGGTATCTGATCCATGCTCGCGTAGAGAACCCCGACGAGTTCGACCTCCCGTACATTCCCGGCATGCGCATCAATCGCGAGCCCTACACCGATGCGACGATCGCAAGAGCAATACGCGAGGGACTCGATTCGGAGGGCAAGCCGCTCAGCAATCTGATGCCGCAGTACGCGCTGAACGACACCGACATGACAGCGCTGATCGGCTATCTGAAACGCCTCGATCGACGCAGGCCAGCAGGTGTGACGGACACGGTGCTGCACTTCGCGACGATCATCACACCGGATGCGGACCCGGCGAAACGGCGTGGCATGCTCGATGTTCTCAAACAGTACTTCGATGACAAGAACGTGTTTCCGCTTGGCGCGACGCCACCGCTGCGCGCGTCGCACAAGATGATGTTCATGGTCAATCGTCGCTGGGAGTTGCATGTGTGGGAGTTGAGCGGACCGCCGTCGACGTGGCATGAACAGTTGAAGCGCCTACTGGTGGAGCAGCCGGTGTTTGCGGTGCTGTCGGGACTCGGCGGCAAGAACTGGGCGCCGGTCCACGAGTTCTGCGAGCAGGAGGCCGTGCCGTGTCTCTTTCCCAACGTGGAAGTGCCGGTCGAAACCGACCAGGATTTCTATTCCGTGTATTTCTCGAAGGGCGTACTGCTCGAGGCGGAGTTGCTCGCCAGGCGGATTCTCGATGAAGCCCATGGCAAACCCATGCAAGGAACGACAAGGGTGTGGCAGGTCTATCGCACAGGCGACAACGGCGAACGGGGCGCACAGGCGCTTGCCGCCGCGTTGAAGGGCCATGGCATCGCGGTGTCGAGCCGTGCTCTTGCGCCAGGCGACAGCGTTGCGCGCTCCATGCACGGAATTTCGCATGGGGACGTGCTGGTGCTATGGCTGCGTCCGCCCGACGTTGCGGCGCTCGGGCATTTGCCGCCGCCGTCGGACACCGTGTTCATGTCGGGGCTGCTGGGCGGGCTCGATAGCACACCGTTGTCGGCAAGCTGGCGCGGTGTCACGCGCCTCGCCTATCCATTCGACTTGCCGGACGGACGGCGTGTCCGTGTCGACTATGCATTCGGCTGGTTCTCGATCCGAAAAATCCCGATGGTCGCCCCGCAGGTCCAGGCGGACACTTATCTCGCGTGCGGTCTGCTGGCGGAGACGCTTGGTCATATGGTCGATGCGTTTGAGAGGGATTACCTGATCGAGCGCATTCAGGACATGCTTGAACGCCGCATCCTGACCGGCTACTACCCGCGCCTCACGCTGGCGCCCGGACAGCGCTTCGCGTCCAAGGGAGGCTATATCGTCCGCTTTGCCGAGCCGGACCGAGTCAGGCTCGTTGCCGACGGGGCCTGGATGGTGCCGTGACGATGTCGTGAGACGAAGCGTGGACTGGCGCGCAGGAAATCACGAGACGCTATCGCCCGCGCGGCCGGGCGTCTCCCCTACCGCAAGAATAGGACGTTGACCCATGTCGTTTCCTGTCGACGGTTTGCACAATATAAACGTGGCAAGGGGGCGCGAATACCTCACCGGAATGGGGCGCCGTAGTCGCGAGACCTTCTTCTCATTTCGCTCGTTGCCGTCAGGCGCGACACAGCAACGTAGTCATTGAATTTTTCCGCCGTTGGCAAATGTGTGAAGCACGGCGCAGGGAGAGATAGCCATGGCAAAGACTATTATCAGTATTCCTGCATTTAATCAGATGCTTCGCTGTGGTTGGACGGTGGCCTTCGTGGCGCTTTGTCTGTTCCAGGCTTCTACCGCACACGCCCTGCCTATATTCGCGCGTCAAACAGGACAAAGCTGCGTGGCGTGCCACGCCGGCGGTCAGTTTCCCGAGCTCACGCCGTATGGGCGCATGTTCAAGCTGAACGGATATACGCTCGGCGAACGCACCATCCCGCTCGCCGTGATGGGAACAGTCGATGCGACCAAGACCCGGCACAACAACGACGCTAACGGGAATCCCATCTCGCCCAAAGACGGCAATCTGACATGGGATGCGGCCAGCATTTTCCTCGCCGGGAAGATCACCGACAAGATCGGCGCGTTCACTCAATATACCTACACGAACTACGATCACCAGAATGGCGACGGCAGGTGGATCGGTAAATGGGCATCGGACAACACCGATGTCCGTTACGTGGAACGGATCATCGGCGAAGCGAGCGATTTCATACTGGGCGTAACGTTGCACAACAACCCGACTGTGCAGGACGTCTTTAACACCGCGCCTGCATGGAGCTACCCCTACCTTTCTTCGTCGACGAGCGCTGTTGGGTCTCCGGTGTTCACGCCTCTCATCGAGGGGGCATTGGCGCAGCAGGTCGTCGGCATTGGCGGCTACCTGTACTGGAACAAGATGGTGTACGCGGAACTGACCGCGTACAGCACCGCCGACGGAATCTGGTCGTTTCTGAGTCATGGCAGCAAGGCCGGAGACCTGGCCCACCCGCAGACCTATCTGAAAGGCTACAACCCGTATTGGCGCGTTGCGCTGACCCGCGAATGGGGCCCGCATAACATCATGGTGGGGACGTTCGGCTTGCTTGCCGATGTCTATCCCAACGATCCAAACGCTTTCCCGATCTTCACGCAGGGTGTGACCCGCTATCGCGATATCGGTGTGGATGCGCAGTATCAGTACCTGCTGGAACCGCATACGATTACCGCACAGGCGCGCTACACGCATGAGAACATCAGTGATCCGAATAATTTCGTTTTAGGCGACAGCCAGTCGGCAAATCTCAAATCGATGCTGCTGAAAGTGTCGTACATCTATCAGGCCAAGTACGGCGTGAGCCTCGCTTTCTTCAATGTGACGGGCAGCACAGATAGCGTGGCTTACGCCAGCAGCGCGAACTTTTCGCCTGCCACGCAGGGATGGATACCCGAGATCTTCTGGATTCCGGTGCAGAACATCCGGGTCGGCCTGCAATACACGCATTTCACCAAATACCTTGGATCCCGATCCAATTACGACGGCACCGGGCGAAACGCATCGGACAACGACACGCTGTTCGTCTATTTATGGGCCGCGTACTGGTGACGTCGATGCCGGCGTTTCCCACGCAAGTTAGTCGTACTTGCCCCTGGAATAAAAGGAAGGTGCCTTGCGTTTTTGCAGTATCGGCGAAAGCGAAGGCGTTGAAATACGTACTCATTGCGCCGCGCTTTGTCGCGCAGCCTTTAAGGGCGGTAAGCGCAGTCTGGAGGTTCGTGACATGAAAACGTTGGCGCAAATCATCTCCCTTGGGATGCTGCTTGCAGGATCGGGCTGTCACGAAATGGACCGGTCAAGGGCGGTCGATAACCCGGCAGTGGCCGGCAAGACCATTGCTCTGCAGGTCTGCTCGAACTGTCATGGCGTGAACGGCGTTTCGGTATCGCCGGCCTTTCCCAAGCTGGCGGGGCAACGAAAGGAATACATTGTCGATCAATTGACGGACTTCAAGACGCATGCCCGATCAGACCCGAACGCCAAGAGGTTCATGTGGGGCTTTACGCACCTGAGCGAGGCGCAAATCGACGAACTTGCCGCGTATTTTTCCAGTCAGAAGCCGGCTCTGGGTGAATCCGGCGACCAATCGCTCATGGGCGAAGGCAAAGCGATTTTTGTGTCCGGGTTGCCGGACAAGGGCGTCGCAGCATGCGTTTCGTGTCACGGCCAGCATGGCGAGGGCATGAATCAGTTTCCGCGGCTCGCCGGTCAGCACGCGGACTACATCGTCAAGCAGCTAATGGTTTTCCAGCGCGACACCGCTCAAAGACCTCGCGGTGAGATCATGAAGGAGGTCTGCGGCAATATGTCGGAGCAGGATATGCGCGCCGTGGCGGCCTTCGTGGAAGCGTTTCCTCCAGAGACCGAGGCAGCGGCCAACCCGCCGGCCGATCAATGAACAAGTTGACTTGCGTGTCGCTGCGCCCGTGGACGTGGCGATTCAGAGTCCAGGCGGTCCGTCTGGTCTGTGCAGCGCGGATGCACCGTTGCACGGCAGCGGCACCTGCAAGAACGCCTGCGTCATTGTTGAGGTCGCCTCGGTTGGGGGCATCAGCGGCGATGTGGCGAACAGTTTGCGCACCGTCTCCCCCCGGCGGGCGCTTTTTTTTCAATTTGCAGTGGAAACTTACGGAGCGAATCGGGACGCGGGCGCTCAAGGTAGCAACGGGTTTCCCGGTCACGTCTGGCAGCGCGTTTGTGGGACGGGGACCACTACTGGATGACCGCGCCTTGGGGCGCGGCCGTCGAACGAAGCGCGCCGGGAAAGCAGTCAACTGCGTGCCGACGGCATCCTGTCGACGCGATCGGCGCAATGGAGGGGACCATGAATCTGACCCGATCGTCTCTTGATGCCGGTGCGCCGGACCCGGCGCCCGTGCTTAAGTGGGATGTCTCAACGACCGCGGCGCAAACGGTGGATCTGCTCGACGAGCGCCCCTTCCTCAAGCGTCTCGGTGTCGTCGACTGGCTGTTCGCCGTCGTGATGGTCGCGGGCGCGGGCTTCGCGCTGTCGCGCTATCACCCGTTCATGAACTACTACGACAAACTGGTGTTGTGCCTGGCCGTGCCGGTGTTCGTCGTACTCGGCTGGCGCTGGAAGCCGGTGCGTCCGCTGATGGTGGGCATCGCCGCGCTGTCGTTGCTGGCAATCCAGATCTATCAGGGCGATCTGTCGCGCGCGGATAGCGCGTTCTTCCTTAAGTATTTCCTGTCGAGCCAGTCCGCGATTCTGTGGATGAGCGCGCTCTTCGTCTTCGCCACCGTCTTCTACTGGATCGGCCTGCTGTCGCGTTCACCGACCGGTGCCGCGATCGGTTCGAAAATGACGTGGGCCGCGGTGGTGATGGGCTTTGTCGGTCTGATGGTGCGCTGGTACGAGTCGTACCTGATCGGCGCGGACGTCGGCCATATTCCAATCTCGAACCTGTACGAAGTATTCGTGCTGTTCAGCCTGATCACCGCGCTGTTCTATCTGTACTACGAGCAGCACTACAACACGCGTGCGCTCGGCGCATTCGTGCTGCTGGTGATCAGCGCGGCGGTCGGTTTCCTGATGTGGTACTCGGTCGCGCGTGACGCCCAGCAGATCCAGCCGCTCGTGCCGGCGCTGCAGAGCTGGTGGATGAAGATCCACGTGCCGGCGAACTTCATCGGCTATGGCAGCTTCGCGCTGTCGGCAATGGTCGCGGTCGCGTATCTGGCGAAAGAGCGCGGCGTGCTGGCAGACCGCCTGCCGCCGCTCGATGTGCTCGACGACCTGATGTACAAGTCGATCGCCGTCGGCTTCGCGTTCTTCACGATCGCGACGATCCTCGGCGCGCTGTGGGCCGCGGAAGCGTGGGGCGGCTACTGGAGCTGGGACCCGAAGGAAACGTGGGCGCTGATCGTGTGGCTGAACTACGCGGCCTGGCTGCATATGCGCCTGATGAAGGGCCTGCGCGGCGCGGTGGCGGCATGGTGGGCACTGACCGGCCTGCTGGTGACGACTTTCGCGTTCCTCGGCGTCAACATGTTCCTGTCGGGGCTGCATAGCTACGGCAAGCTGTAAAAGAATGCCGGAGCGCCCGGACCCTTCGCCCGAAGCTCCGGCTTGGCGGCGCGTGGTTCGACGGGCGACACCCACTGCGGGTCTCTACCCATTCCCTTGGGCGAGCATTCCTACTTTATCCCTCTGCCAATCCGCGCGAGAATGAAGTCAGGGGTCCGGATAGACCCCGATCTACGGTCAGCGAGGTCGCCATGAGACGCATATATTTTTTGCTGCCGAGCACGCAATGTGCGCGGATGATTGTTGACGAGCTTCTGGTGAGGCGAGTCGACTGGCGGCATATTCACGTGATTGCCAACCATAATGTACGGCTCGACGATTTGCCGGAGGCCACACTTGCGCAGAGCAGCGACTTGCTTCACGCACTGACGCGAGGTACGGCGGCGGGTTGCGCGACCGGCATGTTGACGGGCCTGGTTGCATTGGCTTATCCGCCGGCGGGCCTGACCATTGCGGGCGGCGTTGTCGTTGCGCTCACGCTCGCGGGCGCCGGGTTTGGCGCATGGACGGCGACGATGATCGGCGTCGATGTACCGAATACGCGGCTGAAACGTTTCGAAGCGGCGATCGAGCGGGGTGAACTGCTGATGATGATCGATGTCCCAAAGGATCGCGTCGAGGAAATTGAAAAGATGATCAAGCTTCACCACGCGGAGGCCGAGATCCGGGGAACGGAGCCGACCATTCCCGCATTTCCGTAATCCGTTCCCGGACCCGGCAACAGTACGGCCAGGCCGGCGGCCGGTCACGCCCGGATGTCATCGATACCGGCGCCGGCTTGCCGCCGGAGCACGCAACGTTAACCCGCTGCGAGCATGCGCCGATAGCGCTCCAGAACCCGTGGCACGTAAGCGCGCGTTTCCCGCAGGGAGGGCACGCGATAGCCGGCCCGAATCACGGCATTTTCCCCAGCGTTGTACGCGGCCACGGTGAGTTCGACATCGTCCTTGAAGAGATCGAGAAGGAAGCGCAGATAGCGTGCTCCGGTCAGCACGTTGTCGCGCGGATTGAGCATGTCTCCACCGGCAAAGCGCCGTGCTGTCTCCGGCATGACCTGCATCAGTCCTTGCGCACCTTTGTCTGAAACCGCCTTCGGGTTGTATCGGGATTCGACGTCGATCACTGCGCGCAAGAGTTCGGGCTGAACGCGAAAGGTGCGGCTTGCTTCGTCGATCACATCGGCGAACCGCGACGCGTCGCCGCTCCCGGACGACGATGCTTGTGCACGCTTCGCATCGCGTTCGGAAGGCGGATCGCCGGCAACGATGACGGCCATCCCTGCTTTGCCAGGTACGTTGGTCAGGACGATTGCACCGTTACTCGCAACCGCTCCAAAAATCTCTGCGCGTGCATCCCCCGCTGATGCCATGCCAAGCATCGCGCATGCGATGAGGATCGCATGTCCTGGTCCGGATGAAAGGCTATAGCGCATGGTTGTGTTCCCCCGCATCTCAATTGTGGTGTGGAGAAATGCGCATCTGCAATGGGGCACCTCCCTACACTTTGAGGCGCAAAACGGACGGGTCGGAGGGCTGTACAAAATCGTTACGTTCGTAACGCCCGGTAACCGTGGGAAATCAGGTGCCGTACGACCCGGCATACACGTTGAAGGGGAATATTCCCGATTTGAACTGGCAAGCGGTAAGTATTGTCCCGTTGCCCAATTCGGCGCGTAATGTCTACTCCATCGGTATTGCTACTAATCTCCCGTCCGGGGAAAATTTGTTCAAATTTGAAACATACACGCAGCTATCCTCGGTCGTTTCAAACGTCATACGAATTTCACATACTGATCCATGCTGGCTCGCAGAGACATGGCGCGAACCTTGCGACGGGCAGACGCATGCAGCGTGGCTGCATAGCAAGTGAAAGTTAGGAATTCGAAGGTAGGGGATGTAAAAAAGACGAGACATGCGGTGGGCGCCGTTTAACGGCTGCACAGCCTTGTCGCGACCGGTTCCTGGCTGCCAGGGGTAAAAACATGAATACCAAATGCCGCGTCTTGATCGCCGAAGACCACGATCTGCTACGAAACGGTCTGCGCTCGATGCTTTCGGCGCAAGGAGGCTATGACGTCATCGGTGAAGCGAGGGACGGCAAGGAAGCCTGTCAAATGGCGATGACGCTGAATCCCGATCTGATGCTGATGGATCTGTCGATGCGAGGCATGAACGGAATCGATGCCAGCGCGGCGATCAAACGACGATCGCCGAACATACGAATCGTGGTGCTCACGGTTCACCAGAGCGAAGAGTATGTGCGTGAGGCACTGCGCGCCGGCGTCGAGGGTTACGTGCTGAAAGATGTCTCGTTCGATGAACTCCTGGTCGCCATGCGCATGGTGATGCAGGGGAAGAAACATCTGAGCGCCGACGTGTACGGGTACATGGTCGACTCGTTCGTCACGGGCCGCGAAGTGCATGCGCCAAAGAAGGCGTGGGACGTCCTGACGGCGCGGGAGCGCAGTGTGCTGAAGCTGATCGCCGAAGGGCGTACCAACCGGCAGGTCGGGCAGTACCTGAATCTCAGCCCGAAGACGATCGAGAAGTATCGAGCCAGCATGATGCACAAGCTCAATATCGCCAATCTGACGGAACTGGTCCTGGTCGCCATCAGCATGGGCCTGCTGACTTCTCTGGCCGAGAAGTGCTCCGAGCCGAACGTTGACGATACGCCTGTCCGCTTGCAGGCCGAGCCGGATCGACCGCCGGAGTCGCCTGAATACTCGGGAGAGCCCAAGTACGGGCTGGGCGGGGCCTGCTGAGTGCGAACGGAACTTGCGCTAGGCGGTCCATGCCGCCGAGACCAGCGTTCCGCTCGTACCGAACGACTGGATTGAAAACTTGCCGCCGTGCGACTCGACCCGGTGTTGCATGCCGATGAGGCCAAGCCCGGTTGTGCAGGCGTCTTCTGTCGACAGCGGACGGTTTTCGTAGCCGATGCCGTTGTCCAGAATCGTCATCAGGAGGCCGCCCGCAATGCGCCGGAAACCGAGCGTGACTTCCGTGGCCGCTGCATGCTTGACGGTGTTGTTCAACGCTTCCTGGGCGAGCCTGAATATGTCGGCCTTCAGATGCTCCGGCACGTCCTCGTCGCCGACGTCGCAGTTGAACACAACTGAGACGTTTTCGGCGCCGTGCTCGATGCGCCGGCATAGTGAACCCAGTGCGCCGGGCAAGCCGAGCTGATCGAGCATCAGCGGACGCAGTTCGCCGCATATCTGCCTCACGTCGCCGATCGTCTCGCGGATTCTGAGCACGGTTGCATCCAGCAACTGGGCCGCGTCGTCGACCTGCCCGCGGCGTATCCGCATCAGCGCGTCCTCAGCCATCAGCTTGACGAGCGTCAATGCTTGCCCGAGACCGTCGTGCAGTTCCGCCGCAAGGCGCTGACGTTCTTTCTGTTGACCCATCGTTAGATACGTCAGATGGTCCCGCGCACTCGCATCGGGCAAACGCGTGGCATTCGCAAGTTCGGGTCCGGAGATCAGCGGCTCCTCAAAAAGCGTCAGCAACGCACTGCGCCCGGTCTCGCCGGTGGGGACCGACTGCTGGTGCAACATGAGCTGGATCGGGTGGCCGGTGCGGCCGCTGAGTACCGCAGGAAAGGAGTGAAATTCTCGATGAGCGCTCACGGACAATTCGCTCGCGAGCGGCGCCCAAAAGCTGTTCGGCGCCATGTCGGCGAGTTGCTTGCCGACCAGGTCGGCATTCGAGTAGCCGAGGAGGGCCGCCGCAGTGCGGTTCGCCGACAGGAACGTTCCATCTGACGTGAGAATGGCAAGTGCCGCGCCGCGCGCATCGGTGACGTTGGCGGTAGCTGGTTTGTGGGTCCGGGCCGCAATGCAAAGCTTGCGCATGGCCTCGATCAGGTCGGCCAGCTTCATCTGCAATCCCGTGGGCTCGTTTGCATCCATTGGAGATCCCGATGCGTTTTCTTAAGGAAACCTTAAGGCTATAAGTAATTGTAGGCCTCGACTAACCCTCGCTGCAACCGGGCAAGTACTGAGTCGCGATGTGGGGACACCCCGGCTGAACGAGGCGGGTTTTCCCGCTGGCGGACATGCCCTACCGTGCTTTGGGGGCTCTCATCCAATGACGCTCGCGCACAAATTCATGAGACTGAATATGCACGGTGGCGCACCTTTCATGCGCTCACGCGGGTATCGACGCCGTGCTCATGATACTTCTGGAGCCAGCGATGAGAACGACCAACGTAGTCCTGATCGGCGCGGTTCTGCTAGCCGGCGCCGGACTGGCAGGTCCCGCGGCATGGTGCGCGGCTGCCGCAGATGCCGCCGATGGCGCCGACGCGCATATGCATCATCACATGATGTCGGGCACCATGCGCTCGACCGTCGACTATACGCTGCCGCCGGTGAAGCTGGTCAGGGACGACGGTAAGACGGTCTCGTTGATCGATGAACTGAACGACGGCCGGCCGGTGATCCTGACTTTCATCTACACCACCTGCACCACCATTTGCCCCATGGTCAGCCAGACGCTCGAGAAGTTGCAAAGCGAGTTGGGCGGCGAGCGGGACAAGGTGCACATCGTGTCGATCTCGATCGATCCTGAGCAGGACACCCCGGCACGCCTTAGAACGTACGCAGCCCGATTCGACGCGGGTCCGGAGTGGCAGCACTACACCGGCACCGTCGAGGCGAGCATTACGACGCAACGCGCCTTCAACGTCTATCGGGGCGACAAGATGAATCACACGCCGGTTGCATTCGTGCGATCGGCGCCCGGAAAGCCGTGGCTGCGTATTGACGGCTTCGCGACGCCAGCGGAACTGCTGAGCGCCTACCATGACGCCGTTGCGTCCAACTAACCGCGCACGGTGCTGTCAGGAGCGACGAAATTGGCTAAACAGCATCGTGTGCTGATTGCGGAGGATCAGCATCTTTTGCGCAGCGGCCTTTGTCGCATGGTGTCCGAACTATGCGACTACATCATCGTTGGTGAGGCGTGCGACGGACTCGAAGCATACCGGCTAGCGATCGCGACGCTGCCCGATCTCATCCTGATGGACCTGTCGATGCCGGGCGGAAGCGGTTTCGAGGCGATCGCCGCAATCAAGCGCCGCGCGCCGCGGATCCGCATCATTGTCCTCACCGTTCACCGCAGCGAAGAACACGTGCGAGAGTCGTTTGCCGCGGGCGCCGACGGCTATGTGATCAAGGACGCGTCTTTCGAAGACCTGGTCGGCGAGATGCGGCTTGTCATGCAGGGCAGGCACAACACGAGTCTCGACGTTCTCGGCCGCTGTGCCGATTCGCTGCACCTCGTTGCGGGTACCCCGCAAAAAGCACACCTCTGGGATGCGTTGACCGGCCGTGAGCGGTCAGTGCTGCGACTCGTTGTCGAGGGGCACACCAATCGGCAGGTCGGCGAGCACCTGAGGCTCAGTCCGAAAACGATCGAAAAGCATCGTGCGAGTCTGATGCGCAAGCTGGGCATCACGAACGTGACAGGTCTTGTGCGTATCGCAATCGACATGGGTGTGCTGACGCTGCCGGACGAAGAACGCGTGCATCACCCCTCCGCATAAGCGCGGCGCAACTGGAGGGTCTTTACCCATGTCTTTGGACGGCTCTCCCTACTTCTTGCCCGTATCGACCTGAACAAGAATGCATTCAACGGCTTCGGCAATGCCGAAGCGGTGGGTCGATACAGGGGGGAGCTGTGCACACTGAATTGTCCTCTATCAAGCCCGGCATGCCCGGGCGTCCGTGGCAGTGCGTCCGCCTCGAAAGGGGCGCGCGACGCAGCCGCGGCTTCACGCTGCTCGAGCTGCTCGTGGTGATGGTCATCATCGGCTTGCTGGCAGGTCTCGTTGCTCCCCGATATTTCGAACAGGTCGGCAAGTCGAATACGAAGATCGCGCGCGCGCAGATCGTCTCGCTGGGGCAGGCGCTCGATCAATACCGGCTGGATGTCGGGTCTTATCCGTCGACCGAAGAAGGGCTGCAGGCGCTCATCGCCAAACCGCAGGATGCGGCGCATTGGAGCGGGCCGTATCTGGCGAAGGCGGTGCCGGTCGATCCGTGGGATCGCCCGTACCAGTATCGCTCGCCGGGTGAGCACGGCGACTACGATCTTTTTTCGCTTGGCAAGGATGGACGAGGCGGTGGCGTCGGTGAGAACACGACCGTCTCGTCGTGGTAACGGTGCGCCGCGCGGTCGCCGCGACGCCGGGCCGGTAGTGGGTGGTTTGCAAGGAGAGTCGACGTGAAGTACGTGCTGCGTGTTTTCGATACCAGTGGTGCGGTCCAGACGCTTCGCATCGATAGCGATTCTTCGTCGACTGCTGCGTCGCTTGCACGCGCCCGCGGTCTTCGCGTCGTATCGGTTCGCGCCGACGCCGCACGGCGGCACTACCGGAAGAACTGGGCGGCGCTGCCCGGCGCCAGGTTCAACGTCGAACTGTTCGCGCGCGAACTCGCGGCATTGCTCGATGCAGGCGTCGGGGTCGTCGACGCATTGCGCACGCTTGGCGGCAATGAGCGCCGCGAGGCTTCGGCGCAGGTGTACCGGGAGCTGTTGCGGCTACTGGAAGAGGGGCAGTCACTCTCCGCGGCACTCGAGCACGCGAGCCACATCTTTCCACCGGTGCTGGTCGCCTGCGTGAAAGCCAGCGAGCAAACCGGCGGCCTCGCGGATAGCTTGACCCGCTATTCGCGCAACAGCGCGATGCTTCACGAACTGCGCGGCCGGGTGGTGTCGGCAGCGATCTATCCATCTGTTCTGTTGCTGGTGGGCGCGGCGGTCGTGCTGTTCCTGCTGGGCTTCGTCGTGCCGAGGTTCGCGACCTTGCTTGAACACAGCGGGCGCGAGCTCCCGCTGCTCTCGCGCTTGCTGATCGCCTGGGGCAGCATGGTGCACGCCCACGGGGCGGAGTTGAGCGTCAGCCTCGCCGTGCTGGCGGTGGTGGCCGGTTTCGCGCTGCGCAGGCCGGCGGTCCGGACCTGGATCACCGATCGCATGCTTGCCCTGCCGGGCATCGGGCAACACTTCCGTGTCTTTCGCCAGTCGCAGTTTTATCGCACGACCGCCATGCTGGTCGACGGCGGTATTCCCGCCGTGCGCGCGTTCGATCTTGCGCATGGGCTGGTCGGCCGCGCGGACCAGGCCGCACTCGCAGAGGCTCTCCAGCAGGTGCGCAACGGCACAAAGATCTCCGACGCGTTTCAGCAGGGTGGACTCGCCAACCCGATTTCCTATCGGCTCCTGACGGTGGCGGAGAAGACCGGCGGTCTTGGGCCTGTTCTCGACAGAATCGCTGCGTTTCAGGAGGCACAGGTGTCCCGCACGATTGATCTGATCTCGCGTTTGATCGAACCCGCGATGATGATTTTTATCGGTGTGGTGATCGGTGGAATCGTCGTGCTGATGTACATGCCGATTTTCGAAATCGCATCGAGCATTCAATAGACCTTCCTGGAGAAAAGACGTGGATTCCGTCAGCACAACTCTGGCAAGCCTCAATGCTGAACCGCGTGCCGAACCGCGTGTCGAGCTGCGCGACGCACTGCGAACGCTCGGCGAGCGGCATGGTTCCGGCATTCGTGCGCTGGAGGAGTTGATGACGCAGACGGCGCTGAGCGCGGACGAGATGCGCGCCCAGTTGGCCGAGCAATTTCGCATGAAGCCGATCAGCATGCGCGAGTTGAACCAGTACGAGCCCGATTTCGACGTGATGTCGTTCGTCGAAGCGACGACTCGACTGTGTGTGTGCTTTCGCGAGGCAAGCGGCGCAAATGGTACAAGCGGCACAAACAGTGGCAACGGTCTTCTGTTCGTCATCGCCGATCCGCTCGACGCGCGCACGCGAGGCTGCGTCGAACACCGCATGCGCTCACGGCCGACCGTGCCGTACGGCTGGGCGCTCGCCAGCGCGGGAGACATCAGCGCGTATCTGGCCGTGCGCGAAAAAGACGTGCGGGCGATGGACTCGCTCGCGTTCGACGACCCGATCCAGAGTGCCGTCGATCCGTCTTCGCTCGCGTTGACGCTGCAGGGCATCAGCAGTGACGACAGCCCGGTGGTGAGGCTGCTCAACTCGACGATCTATGACGCGCTGAAGATGATGGCAAGCGACATCCACCTCGAATGCCGTGCCAGCGGTTTGATGATCAAGTGCCGCGTGGACGGCGTGCTGACTGTGGTCCGCCGGGTGGAAGGCCGCGATGTCGCCGACCAGGTCCTGTCGCGCGTGAAAGTGATTTCCGAACTTGATATTGCCGAGCGCCGCGTTCCGCAGGACGGGCGTTTCAAGGCGCAGTACGCGGGACGTGACATCGATTTCCGCGTGTCGATCATGCCGAACCAGTTCGGCGAGGACGCGGTGCTGCGGATCCTTGACCGCTATCAGCTCTCGCAGGCTTCCGGCGGCCTGACGCTCGAGGCACTGGGTTTTCAGCAGGCCGATACACGCTTCATGCGCTCGGTCGCATCGATGCCGTATGGAATGCTGCTCGTGACCGGGCCGACCGGCAGCGGCAAGACGACGACGCTCTACGCGATTCTTACTGAAATCAACAACGGCCTTGAGAAGATCGTGACGATCGAGGACCCGGTCGAATATCAGTTGGGTGACATCCTGCAGATTCCGGTCAACGAAGCGAAGGGGCTGACGTTCGCGCGTGGACTGCGGTCGATTTTGCGGCATGACCCCGACAAGATCATGGTCGGCGAAATCCGCGATCCGGAAACCGCGCAAATCGCCGTGCAGGCAGCGCTGACCGGTCACCAGGTGTTCACCACCGTGCACGCGAACAACGTGTTCGACGTGATCGGCCGCTTCACGAACATGGAGGTCGATCCGTACAGCTTCGTGTCCGCGCTCAACGGCGTCGTCGCTCAGCGTCTCTTGCGGCAGTGCTGTCCGGATTGCACAACCGATGAGGCGGTCGACGCGGACACGCTGGTCCGTTCTGGCATCGATCCTGATACCGCCGGCAGCTACCTGTTTCATCGCGGCACGGGCTGCGCGGCGTGCCGCGGCAGCGGATACCGCGGACGCCGCGCGATCGCGGAAGCTTTGCGCATGAACGACGAGTTGCGGCAACTGTTGTCGGAGCGCGCGCCGCTTGGAGCTATCAAGGCGGCAGCGATGCGCTACGGCATGCAGTCGCTGCGTACCGCCGCGGTCGAACTTGTGAAGCGCGGCGAAACGACTCTCGAGGAGATTAACCGTGTCACGATGGTTGAATAGTCCGCTTGCAATCGGAGTCGGCACACGCGAGATTGTCGTCGGTGCACGCATGCCCCGGCTGTCGCGCCTGCGCAAACCGGCATCTGCCGCCGAGCCTGCCAGCGTTGCGATTCCAGAGGCGCAGTGCTGCACCGAACCGGGCGCACTCGATGCGCTGCGCACAGCGCTTGCCGACACGCTCATCGCCACGCCCGCGGCGGATGCCGCGTCAGTGCAGCAGGAGGTTGTGCAGAAGCGCAGCGCAACCATCGTGCTGGATGATTTCTGGGGCAATCACGCGATCTTGCGCGGCGATTTCCGCGCGCTGCGCGCGCGCGAACTCGAAGAGATCGCCTTAGCCTATTTCACCGATACCTACGGGATTGACGGCGCGTCGCTGGTGGTGCGGTTCAGTGTGCAGCGCGGCGGTCGGGCTCTGTTTGCCAGCGCGATGTCGCGCGAACTGCTTGACGGTATCCACGACGTGAGCGCGGCCGAACATGTCGGGATTGGCCGCTTGACGCTATGCCTTCCGGAGATGCTCAATCGCGTCGGCGATGCAGCCGAGGGCGGCGAGGCGCTGCTGCTGTTCGTCGCGGACGAGCAGATGCAGGCGGTCATGATTGAGCAGAATCGCTGGGTCGCCTACGACACACAGCGCCTGTTTCCGGGTGATGCGGGCGACGCGTCCCGGCTGGCCGAACTGGCCGAGCAGTTGTTCGAACGCTCGGCGACGCGGGCGAGCCTGAAGCACGAAGACTGCAAGATCCATCTCTTCGGGGTCGAGACCGAACTGGCGCCGTTCGAAGCGCGTTTTGCGGCGGCAATCCGGCAGACGCCGGCAACGGACCGCTCGCCTGCGCATCGGCTGATGGAGTGTGCACAATGATCCCGCGCCTTGACCTCGACTTCAGTGGGCGCCGCGCGACCCCGGCGGCGGCCGGCCTGATCCTGCTGTGCGCCGCTGCCGTGCTGTTGCTCGCAAGCGGCGCGCGGCTCTGGCATGCGCACGCGGAAAACGATCGCGCGCAGGCGCAACTGGAGGCCGTCCGGCAGCAGACAATGGCAAGCCGGCATTTGCTGAAGGCGCCGCTGACGCCGGCCGCCAGGCTCGCGGAAAAGCAGAGTCAGTCGGTTCTGCGGGAACTGACCGTGCCGTGGCAGGACCTCTTCTCGATCGTCGAAGACTATCCCGATCACGATGTCGCGCTGATCGGCATCGATCAGAACCCCGCGCAAAGCCAGATCCGTATCACGGCCGAGGCGAAGAACTTCGACGCGATGATCGCGTACCTGAAGTATTTGCAGAGCAGCGTTCTGCTGCGGGAAGCCGTGCTCAACGATCACCTGATCGAGACGAACGTGCCGGGCAAACCGGTGCGTTTCCAGATCACTGCCGTCTGGAGGAAGTCATGAAAGCGGACCAGCTACAGGACATGCTGTTGACGCTGCGCTTCGAGATGCGGCGCGCGTTCGGCCTGCCGGGACTGCTCGGCGCGCTGGTGATCGGCGCGGCCGCCATCGTGTGCGCCTCAACTCCCAGTGTGGACGCCGGGACGCGCGACATGCACGAGATGCAGGATCCTGCGCGCGTGGCGCGGACGGCGAACGCGCATTACCGTGCCGGCGAGCGCAGCGCGCCGGCCGATGCGGTTGCGCTCGATACCTTGCCGGGACTGTTCCCGGGTTTCACGCAAAGCGCGAGCGATATCGCGGTGATATTCGCGCAGGCTCGCGACAGCAATCTGACGCTCGGCTCCGCCGAATATCAGGTGACGACCGAAGCCGGTGCGCCCTTTACGCGGTATCAGGTGCTGTTGCCTGTCAAGGATCAGTACAGCGCGATCCGGCATTTTCTCGCGGCAGTCCTGAACAACGTGCCCAATGCGGCGCTACAGGCGATCCACGTCGAACGTCCTGCGGTCGACGGCAACATTCTCGATGCGCGGGTCCGCTTCGAACTCATCTATCGGACGGCGCAGCCATGAACCTCGCTCTGGTCAAACGCGTTCGAACTCATCTATCGGACGGCGCAGCTTTGAACCTCGCTCTGGTCAAACGCGTTCGAGCTCATCTACCGGACAGCGCAGCCGTGAAACCCGCTCTGGTCAAACGCGTGTTGCTGACGTTCTGCGCGATCGCCGCCGTGGGGCTCGGATATCGCGCGCAGGTGGCGGCGACCCAGACGCCGACGGTGCTTGCCGCGCTCCACGGCGCGAGGCATGACGACATGCGGGCGCGGCCTGCTTCCGCTCATCTCCAGTCCACCACATCGGCCGCGTCCGCAGCTACACACGCAACGACGCACGCAGTTGCGCCGGCCCCGGTTCCTGCGTCGCACGTCGGCGCCGCCAACGCGAAGCCGACGATAGCGGCGACGCCACGCGCAAGGCTGATCTCCCTGCGCGCGCCTCTGTCCGTCGAATCGACCAACAATCCGTTCGCCGCCTCTTCGTGGCTTCCGCCGCCGCCTCCTGTCGAGGTGCCGGTCGTACCCGAGGTGCGAGCACCGGCGCCGACCGCGCCACCCGTGCCTTTCACGTACGTGGGCGAGCTGGATGCGAAAGCGGCCAAGCCGCAGGTATTTCTTAGCAACGGCGAGCGGTTGCTGATTGTTTCACCGGGCGAAGTTGTCGATGACCAGTACCGCGTCGAGTCGGTTTCGGAATCCGACGTGGTGCTGACCTATCTACCGCTTAACCAGACGCAGTCCGTATCCATACCAAGAGAGGCAAAGTAGATGACAACCTCACGCACACGGGGTGCGGGCCGCAATGGGGACAGCGGCCCAGCGAACCATCTCTTGCCACCTGTCCCATTCCGTGCTCAGCGCAGGCCAATCGCGGGGGTCGCGAGAAAGCGTGCGCTCGCGGTCGCTATCTCCATGCTTGCCGTCAGTGGTTGCGTGCAAATGCCGATCCTGCATGACACTCCAACCGGCGCCGAGGCGAAACTCAACTATCTGCACGACCGCAATGATCAGGTCAACACGCTACTCGATCAGGCCGACCAGTTTCGTCAGAGCTACCAGTTCGATGCCGCGATCCAGAGGCTTTATGCGGCAAGCCAGATCGATCCGACCAGTGAACGCGGCCGCAAGATCGGCGCGCTGATCGACCAGGACCGCCGGGATCTCGCAACCCTGCAGGAAGCGGACCGCATGATGCAGCGCGGCTCGTTTGGGCCGGCGTCCGATCGCGTGCACCGCGTATTGCTGGCGAATCCGACCAATGCGCTCGCGTTGCAGATGCAAAAGGAAATCGACGACAAGATTCGGCAGCAACGCGCGGACAAGGAAGAGCAGCGTGCCGCATCGTCGATCATGCGTACCCCAATCACACTGCAGTTTCGCGATGCCAATGTGCGCATGGTCTTCGAAGCGTTGTCGCGCACGTCGGGATTGAACGTCATCTTCGACCGCGACGTTCGTGCGGACTTGAAGACGACCATCTTCGTGACGAACGCGTCGCTGCAGGATACGGTCGATATGATCCTGATGCAGAATCAGCTCGACAAGAAGCAACTCAACGCGAATACGCTTTTCATCTACCCGGCGACGCCGGCCAAGCAGCTTGAATATCAGGAATTGAAGGTACGCACGTTCCAGTTGTCGAATGTCGACGCCAAACAGATCCAGTCGCTGCTGAAGAGCCTGCTGAAGATCAAGGAAGTCGTGATCGACGAGCGCGCGAACACCGTGACGATCCGCGGCACCCCGGACACCATCAAGGTTGCCGAAGAGATGATCGCCGCGCAGGATTTGCCCGAACCGGAGGTGATGCTGGAAGTCGAAGTGCTGGAGGTGTCGCACGAACGCCTGTCCAATCTCGGGATCGAATGGCCGAACTCGTTCTCGGTGTCGACACCGTCCACCGTGGACACATGGGGCGCATTGCACCATCTTCCCATCAATGCGCTGAATGTCAGCGGTCTGTCCGCGACGGCAAACTTCAAGCTCACCGATACCGACGCGAATTTGCTGGCGAGTCCGCGCATCCGGACGCGCAACAAGGAGAAGGCCCGGATCCTGATCGGCGACAAGTTGCCGGTGATTTCGAGTTCCAGCACGCCCAGCACGAGCGGACCGTCATACACGCAAATGATTCAGTACATCGATGTCGGTATCAAGCTCGAAGTGGAGCCGCAGGTCTATCGGGATGGCGATGTCGGCATCAAACTGAATCTCGAAGTCAGCAATATCACCAATACGATCCAGAGCGGCAATTCGCAAACAGGTCTGAGTTCGCTCGCCTATCAGATAGGAACGCGTAGTGCGTCGACAAGCCTGCGTCTGAGAGACGGTGAAAGCCAGATTCTCGGCGGGCTGATCTCGGATCAGGACCGCAGGTCGGCCGACAAGGTGCCCGGCCTCGGGCAGTTGCCTGTGCTCGGGCGCCTGTTCTCGGACCACAACGGCGACCATGTGAAGACGGAGATCGTGTTGCAGATCACGCCGCACATTGTCCGGCCGCAGCTCGCGGCTGATGTGGACACGCAGGAGGTCTGGTCCGGCACGGACGTCAATGTGCACGCCGACCAGCTTCGGCTCGATCCCGTCATGGCCGCCGCGGCGGTGCCCGGAGTGCCTGCTGTAAAGCCGCTGCCGGGCAGCGTAGGCGGTGGCATGACAGGTGGTAAGTCCGCTCAAGCCGGCGCAGCGGCGAACAGTTCGACGACGGTGCCCGCGACCGGTTCGTTTGGGCAACTGCCGCCGCCGCCGCGCACGACGCCGCCACCCGCACCCTACGGAGGACGCTTTGCGCCGCAATCGACCGCGCCGGCGCCGGTGCCGGTTCCCAATGCGCCGCCGGCAGCGGAGCAGGCGGGAGGCGAGGCCGAGCCGGGCGCTGGGGCGAATGCGGCGCCGGCGGCCACCCAGCCGCCCGCGCCTGCCCCGGCGGCACCCGCACCGGTACCCACGCCCCCTCCGTTGATCCTGCAGATGCCGCCGGGTGACATGCCGACCGAGAACCCGCTTCGCTCGATTCAAAACGGGTATTGAGGCGTGGCCATGCCGACGAACACGGTCCACTCGGGTAGCGCAAGCCGGCTCGATCAGCGTGGGTTCACGTTGATCGAGCTGGTGATCACGCTCGCGCTCGTGTCCATCCTGGCGCTCGCGATCATGCCGTTCTCCGAACTGATCGTGCAGCGTCAGAAGGAACAGCAGTTGAGCGCCGCGTTGCGCGAGATTCGCACGGCACTTGACGCCTACAAGGATTCGAGCGACGCGGGGTTGATCGACAAGGAGGCAGAAGCGTCCGGCTATCCGGCGTCGCTGACCGTACTCGTGACAGGCGTACCCAATGCGAAGGATCCGAAAGGCAGTCTGTTGATGTTCCTTCGCCACGTGCCACGGGATCCGTTTTTTTCCGGCAATCCGGAAACGGCCGCGGAAGACACCTGGAACGTGCGGTCCTATGGGGTGCCGCCGGATCAGGCCGGTGCCGATGCGCCGTCGGGAAACGATCAGGCCGGCAAGGATGTGTTCGACGTGTCGTCGAAATCCGATCGCGCCGGCATCAACGGCGTGCCGTACAAACAATGGTGACGGTGCATCATGAAACCCGCTTATACGCGCAGATCCCGCGGTTTTACGCTGATCGAACTGGTTGTCGTGATGGCGATCATTGGCCTGCTTCTGACGATCGCGCTGCCGCGCTATATGCACAGCATCGAACGCGGCAAGGAGCAGGTCCGGCAGCAGAACGTCGCGGTGATGCGCGATGCGATCGATAAATACTACGGCGACAACGGCCAGTACCCGGATACGCTCGATGAACTGGTGACGAAGCACTATCTGCGGGCGGTTCCAACCGATCCGGTCAACGGCGACGACAAGTGGGCGGTGATCGCCTCGCCCGATGAAACCAAGACGGGTGTGTACGACGTCGTGCCGGCGAGTAGTCCGCAGGGCACGCCGGCCGATCCAGCAGGAGCAGGCAAGTGAGTCGCGGCGCTTTCTCAGTGCGAGGCGGCGCGCGTATTCCGTCGGCATCGAAGCGGGCTGCGGGGCGCCGAACCAGGCCTCGCGCCGCGCGCCAGCGTGGACTCGTGCTGCTGGCGCTATTGATCGCGCTGACGTTGATGTCGATCGCGTTGGCGGGCGCGCTCGACGTCTGGTCGTTGGAACGGCGGCGCGAGCAGGAGAAGCAACTGTTGTTCGTGGGTGACCAGTACCGGCAGGCGATTGTGCGGTATTACCGCGTCGGCCGCGTCTATCCGGCGTCGGTCGACGATCTGCTGGACGACGCGCGCTTTCCGGTTCCGATGCATCATCTGCGTCAGGCATACCCGGATCCGGTCACTGGCAAGACCGATTGGCTCTTCTTGCGGCAGGGCGATCGCTTTTATGGCGTGTACAGCAGCTCGGAGGCGCCGACGATCAAGCGCGCGGAGTTTCCGCGGCGATATGCAGACTTCGAGACGGAGCAGACTTACGGCGGGTGGAAATTCGTCTATCTTGCACCGGGGCTGCGCAACACGCCCGCCAATGCTGTTACCCCAGCGCCTGGTCGTCCGGTGCAGACCTTTAGTCCACAAAACGGCGCGGGACGCGTTCCGTCGAGACTGACTCGATAATTGATGAGACGCTCGAAGCGAAGCAGCCGGCGCCGCAGCGGCTTTGTCATGCGGGCAGTCTGGCGTGGATGCGGCTGCAGCGCTGGAAGTGGCGGGGTGGCGCAAGACATCTTTACATCAACGCGGGGGCCTGAAAAACCGCCGCCTTAAAAAGAAAAACGCCCCGCAGGGCGTTTTCCAGAACCTCGGGGACAGCAAGGAACTCGCGCTCCTCGCCGACAAGGCAAAACTCGCTTAGAACTTGTGACGCAGGCCTGCGCGAACTGCCAGTTGCGTGCTTGCGCCTGCCACCGGCAGGAAGCTGCTCGTGCTGGAGCCGATCTGCGCTTGCAGACCGGTATTCTTCGACGTCTTGCCCGCAGCAGCCTGATAGACGCCCAGCAGGTACACGTCGGTGCGCTTGCTCAGTGCGTAGTCGACGCTGGCGTCGATCTGATTCCAGTGACCGTTGGTCTGATCCTTGGACTGCATGTACGTGTAGCCCAGTGCGCCCGTCAGTGCCGGCGTGAATGCGTACTTGCCGCCTGCTTCGTACGCGTTGAACGTCGTCATGTGACCGGTAATCTGCTCGATGTTCGTGTGCGTCCAGAGAGCCCACATCGTTGCCGCGCCGATCGAGTACTTGGTGCCGACGCCGACCGTGGACAGGTCCTTCGCCGTACCGCTGATCGCCGAGTTTGCGAGCGTCGTCGAGAAGGTGGTCGGCGATGCCGAACCCGGGTAGCGGATGTCCGTGTACGCAGCGCCGATGCCGAACGGGCCGTTCGCATAGTTCACGCCAAAGCTGTAAACCGACGACGAACCGCTTGCGCCCGGCGCGCCAGCAAATGCGCCAGCCTGGTTCGAGAAGCCGTACATGCCGCCGAAGGTCAGGCCCGCGAAGTTCGCGCTGGTGAACTTGACCGCGTTGCTGACGCGGCTCGACGTGAGCTGGTCGACATCGTTGATGTGATAGCCGTAGTTACCAGCGACGGTCTGGCTGCCGTTGCTGTAGACGCCACCCAGAAAGTCGGTCGAGAACGAGTATTGGCGACCGAACGTGAGCGTGCCGATGCCGTTCTGCGACAGACCGACGTATGCCTGACGGCCGAACAGCGAGCTGCCCTGGCCGAGCGCGCCGGTGCCGGAGTTAAAGCCGTTTTCCAACGTGAACAGCGCCTTCAGGCCATTGCCGAGGTCTTCAGAACCGCGCAGGCCCCAACGGCTGGCTTGGGCGACACCGTCGCCGTATTGATAGAGCTTCTGGCCTTGAGGGCCAGCATGGTTGACATAGGTGAAACCGGCATCGATCAAGCCATACAGCGTGACGCTGCTTTGTGCGTGTGCGGCGGTGGCGAAGACGGCGAGCGTAGCGGCGGCCAATACTTTCTTGTTCAAGACTTTCTCCGATTAAAAATTAAGCGATCACCACGCCGTACTCTTTGGTAAGGTCGTGCGATGGCCCGAAATTTAAGGGAACGCAGAGTAAGGTATGTGACAGCTTTGCTTATTTTTGTAATCTGTCGCGCCGGCGCGACACTCACATAGCGTTGCCAGTTGAAATCAAGCAAGGCACGCCGCTCATAAGCTTTTTCCAGATCGTGCGTATAAGCGTGTGAAAAACGATTGGTTTTCGGGTGCATCGGGGGCATGCGAGGATCCGCACCTACCAATCAAAATCGCTTGTGGGGAAACGCATGCAACGCCGCAAAATCATCCAGAATCTGCTCGCTATCGCCGCCGTTTCGCTTACGGCAACGTTTGCGCACGCTGATGACAAACAACTGAAGATCGGCACGATGAGTGGCCCGGACGCACAGATCTGGTCGGTCGTGACCAAGGTGGCGGCGCGCGAAGGGCTGAATGTGAAGGTCATCGAATTCAACGACTACGTGCAGCCGAACGCGGCACTCGACTCCGGCGACCTCGACGCCAACGGTTTCCAGCACCAGCCGTTTCTCGATAGCCAGATCAAGCAGCGCGGCTACAAGATCGTCAACGTCGGCCTGACCTACGTTTCGCCGATGGGCTTCTATTCGAAGAAACTCAAGTCACTGAAGGACTTGCCGGAAGGCGCGAAGGTCGGCATCCAGAACGATCCGTCGAATGGCAACCGCGCGCTGCTGCTGTTGCAGAAGTACGGCGTGATCAAACTGAAGCCGGGCGTCGGCACGAACGGTGTCAACGCAACGCCCCTCGACGTCGCCGACAATCCGAAGAAGATCAAGCTGGTGGAGCTCGACGCCGCGCAATTGCCGCGCTCGCTCGACGACCTCGACGCGGCGTCGATCAACACGGACTACGCGGTGAAGGCGGGCTTGCAGCCGACGAAAGACGCGATCGCGATCGAGGACCTCAAAGGTCCGTACGCGAATCTGATCGCCGTGCGCGCGCAGGATCGCGACAAGCCGTGGGTCAAGAAGCTGGTCGCGGCGTACGAGTCGGATGAAGTGCGCAAGTACATCGACGCGCAGTTCAAAGGCGCGATCATTCCGGCTTTCTGAGCGGTTTTATAGGCGGCTTTCCGGCCGCCTTTGAGCACTCTGCTCTTTCGCAACAGACCCGTAAACGCAAAACGCCCGCAGAAATAGCGGGCGCTCTGCTTTGCTGGCACAGCTTCCGCAGATGAATCCCGGGAAGGCGCGGCTTCAGTTGTTCCTCAGTTGCTCAACAACGACCCGCTTCTGAACGCCTTCGCACCGGCAATGCGCGCGAATTCCAGGCCGGCCGTCGCGAAGCGCGTCAAATGTCGCGCATATAGCACGCCGGCTACGGTGCTCTTCAGCGTGACGACACGATCGGTCAACGGATCGACGATATCGGCGATCTCATGGCCGACATCGACCCAGGTACCGACTTCACAGCGATACACGAGCACACCGCTGATCGGCGCGACGATCGGCTCGGCGCCGGCCAGAGGCGTGGCGGCGAATTCGAGCGCCGGCAGCGGCGCCGGTGTGCCGTCGATCACGCCACGCGAGGTCAGGTACTCGATGATCGCCTGAGCGTCACGCTCCGCGTACTCGTACGACACTTCGCGTTGACCGCGCAGTTCGATCGTGACCGAGACCGAGCCGTTCGGAATCGGAAAACGCTCGCCGTAGCGGCCGCGCAGATCCGACCAGCAGAAGCTGTGGATTTCGTCAAACGGATTGCCCACGGAATTCAGCGCCAGCAGCGAGGCCTTGGCGTCCAGATAGCAGGCGAGCGGCTCGACTTCCGGCCACAGGTCCGGGTTCGTGTAGAGGTGCATCGCGGCTTCCCAGTCGCAGTGCAGATCGAGCACGACATCGGCGTCATACGAGAGCTTTTGCAGCGCCAGACGTTGCGATTCGAGTTCGGTTTCTGGCTTCTGCGCGTCGAGCGCTTCACGCATCGCCGCGCGGATCGCCGTGCGATTGGCGTCGATGTTGTCGGTCAGGCGCGCTTCGATGCCGGGCTGAATCAGCGCCGACAGCTCGTAGAAATTGCGGTTGAAGTTCTGCGCGCTGTTGGTCTCGAAGCGGCCCGTCAGATGGCCGAGAAAGTGCTGATTCAGGCCGATCGGATTGGCCACCGGCACGATCACGACTTCGCCGCGCACCTTGCCGGCCGCTTCCAGCGCGGCGAGCTTGCGGCGCAACGCCCACGAAACCAGCATGCCAGGCAACTCGTCGGCATGCAGCGACGACTGGATGTAAATCTTCTGCCCGCCGCCAGGACCATAGTGAAAACTCGTCAGATTACGGGCGGTGCCGAGCGTCGGGGCAATCAGCGGATGGGTTTGGGTTTGCATGGTTTTCAAATCCGCGGGCATCTGGGGCGTGCCGCGCTATGTCGTTGATTACAAGGGGAAAGGGTGTCTAAAGGTCGGTCATTGGTGGGCGGGTTCGCAGCGCCTCTAGCGCACGATCTTAGCCGATATGACGCGGTGCGTGGTCTTATGCGGCGCGGCCCGGAGCGCACGGCGCGCGGGCCGGCCGGTCCGCTTCGATCGCAGTCCAGGCGGCGCGGCAAAGCGGTCCCGCAAACGAAACGGGCTCCGCGTGATGCGGAGCCCGGTTTTTGCGAGCCGGCAAGCGCGCCGTCAGGCGCGCGTGGCTGGCTTAGCCGCCGTACACGTCGAAGTCGAAGTACTTCTTCTCGAGCTTCTTGTACGTACCGTCCTTGATGATGTCGGCAATCGCCTTGTCGACCTTCGCCTTCAGATCAGCGTCTTCCTTGCGCATGCCGATGCCTGCGCCGTTGCCGAGGATCTTCGGATCGTCGAGGTCCTTGCCGACGAAGTCGAAGCCCGCGCCGCGCGGCGTCTTCAGGAAGCCGATGTCAGCTTGCACCGCGTCTTGCAGCGCTGCGTCCAGACGGCCCGACAGCAAGTCGGCATAGACCTGGTCCTGGTTCTGATATGGCACGACCTTCGCGCCCTTCGCTTCCCAGTACGTCTTCGCGTAGGTTTCCTGGATCGTGCCTTGCTCGACGCCAACAGTCTTGCCCTTGAGCGAATCGGCGGTCGGCAGGATGCCCGAACCCTTCTTCGCGACGAGGCGCGTCGGCGTGTTGAACAGCTTCGACGAGAAGGCGATCTGTTCAGCGCGTTGCGGCGTCATGGACATCGACGACAGCACGCCGTCGAACTTCTTCGCCTTCAGGGCCGGGATCATGCCGTCGAAGTCGTTTTCGACCCACACGCACTTGGCCTTCAGGCGCGCGCAGATTTCATTGCCGAGGTCGATGTCGAAGCCCGCGAGCTTGCCGTCCGAGCCCTTGGACTCAAACGGGGGGTAGCTGGCGTCAACGCCGAAACGGATTGTCGACCAATCTTTAGCGTGTGCGCCAATCGAGACGGTTGCAAGCAGAGCAACCGTCAAAGCCGCTAGCAGTTTTTTCACTGTTTAACTCCTCGGTGTAGTTCGAATACTCCCGTATGCGGTTGTGCCGCTGCGGGACGCCCGGCGCGACTCACGACCAGGCTTGGGTTGAAGCTGCCGGCCGGGGCGGCCAGCAGCGCGCGCCAAGCTTATCAGTTCAAAAAGATAGGGTAGTTAGTGAAACACCGGATAGCGTTCGGGAATAGCTTCGAAAGCCTGAATGTGGTGGAGATTCGACGGCGCCGCCATGCGTCTTGCATGGCCTTGGGATGCTACCTGTTGTCGTGTAAAGAAGCCGTAATGAAGTTGGCTAACCACGGCGCGTTGCCGGCGTACTTCGCAAGACGCGTTGTACCGGCAAAACCAGTATTCAGAATGGCGCTATTACCAGCGCTTATTGCAGACTATTACGGCGAGCGCGATTGTTTCAATTGCCTGTCGACGAGTTAAAGATTTCGCTTGAACAACCGTTAAATACAGATGAGCGTATTTGTTAAATCACACCTGACCGATTGTTTTTTCTCGATTGAGGCGGGGCCGGAACCAAAAATGCATTGCTTGGCGCTATGATCAACGCTCCGAACGGCTGCCGTTGCAGCGTACGATCATGTCGGTATCTGTCTGAACAAAGTCATCGAGCACTACGCCCGCGATTAAATACCGCGCGCCTGTTTGCGTTCGTCTTAATGACCTTCTGCTAAGCGGTTGTATATGCACACGATTTCGATGGCAGACGAAATGCGCTGTTTCAAACCATCGCGCCGGAGCCGAACTGCAGTCGCAGCGGCACGCGCGAAGTCACTGCGCGGCCGCTGGTTTTCCGGGTTTTTGACATTACTGATAAACGCCGCTTTCTGCTGTAGCCTTTTGTCTTCAGCACCCGTCGTGGCCGCCGACAACGTTCTGCGTGTACTGGCATGGCCCGGTTATGCGGACGCCGACGTCGTCAAGACTTTCGAGGCGCGCTACAACGCGAAGGTCGAAGTCACGCTGGTCGATTCCGACGAGGCGCTATGGGCGCAGATGCATGCTCAGGGCACGCCGCAGTTCGATGTGCTCGCTGCGAATACTGCTGAAATCGAGCGCTATACCCGCGCGAATCTGCTGGCGCCGCTCGATCTGGCCAGTTTGCCGAATACGAAAAAACAGTTGCCGCGGTTTCAGGCGCTGTCGTCGATCAAAGGGCTGACCTCGGCAGGCAATGTGTACGCCATTCCATTCACGTACTCGTCGATGGGGCTGATCTATGACCGCAAGCAGATCGCCGTTGCGCCGCGCTCGATGCGCGAATTGTGGAACCCGCGCTATCGCGGCAAGGTTCTCGACTTCAATAGCGCCCAGCATAATTTCTCGTTCACCGCGCTGGCGCTGGGCTATCCCCATCCCTTCCAGCTCGACGCCACGCAGATGGGCGTGATCGCTCACAAGCTCGTCGATCTGCGCCGCAACCTGCTGACCTATTACACGCTGCCCGAAGAAGCGACCGCGTTCTTCATCCAGCATAAAGTTGCCTTGATGTTCGGTAACTACGGCACCCAGCAGGTTGAATCATTGCGCCGCGCTGGCGCCGACGTGGGCTACGTGATTCCCGACGAAGGGGTGCTCGCCTGGCTGGACTGCTGGTCGATGACGCGAACCGCCAAGGATCGCCCGCTCGCGCTTGCGTGGATCAACTACATGCTCGAACCGGACGTCAGTGCGTTGCTGACGCAACGCCAGGGGCTCGCCAACACGTTGACGGCGCCGGCGGAGAACAGCGACAAGGCGCATATCGTCTGGATCGGCCCGGTGGAAGATATTCAGCGGCGCGAAGACCTGTGGAGCAGAATCGTGTCCGGCGACAGGTCGGAGCGTTTTTGATGATGCGCCCCGGCTTGACATTCAAGTTATCGATTCTGCTTGCGTGCATTGGCGTGCTCGCGTCCGGTGCGACCGGTTATTACACGTATCGTGCCAACCGTACGATGCTCGTGAACGAAGCCGGACACAGCCTGCTGACTTCAACGGAGCTGTTGGGCCAGCGCTTTTCCGTGGCGATCGACGATGTTGCCGCGGACGCGCTGGTGCTCGCGAGCTTGCCGTCTTTGGCGGACGTCGCGCAGACCGACGACGGCGTTGGCGCGAATGCGCCGCGCGAACAACTGGCGCAGGTGTATGCCAGCTTCATGATTCACCACCCCGAGTACCTGCAGATTCGTTTCATTACTCGCAAGCACTACGGGCTCGAGCTGATCCGTTTCGACCGCGATGCCGACGGCCTCGTGCGGGTCGAGGGGAACAACCTTCAGGAAAAAGGCCAGTTTGCGTATGTGTTCGACACACTGGCGTTCTCGCCCGGACGCATTTACACCTCGCCGATCGCGGTGAACCACGAGTACGGCGCGCATGCCGCCGAGGGCAAACCGACGCTGCGGCTCGGCACACCTGTGGCGGACGCGAGTGGCGCAGTGGTTGGCGTCGTGATTATCGATATCGATCTGGCCGGACTGCTCAACCGTTTGCAGAGCGATTTGCCGAGCGACTATCAGGTTTATCTCGCCAACGAATGGGGTGATTTTCTGGTCCATCCGGATGCCTCGAAAACGTTCGGCTTCGACAAGGGCCGCCGCGTTCTGATGCAGGACAGCTTTTCCGCTACCAGACCGCTCTTCGATCTGTCAAAAAGCGAAGTTCTGCTGGACGGTCTCGAGCGGCCGAGGCAGGCGGCCGGTCAGGTGCTTGCTTTCGTGCGCAGACCGTTCGGCGCCTCCGAAGGCAACCGTTTTATCGTGATCGGCCTCGCCAAGCCGCTCGAGGATGTATTGTCCGGCGCCACCCAACTGGGTAACAGAATCATTCGCATGGTGTTGATCTTCAGCGTGCTGGCGCTGTTCCTCGCGATTCTGTTTGCGCGCGCCCTGACCAAGCCTTTGCACATTCTCGCGTATGCGGCGACGCATCTGTTCGCCGAGCACGCGATGGAAACGCTGCCGCTCAAACGTACCGACGAGATCGGCATACTCGCGCGCTGCTTCGATCGTCTGCGCCGGGAAATCAAGTCGCAAATGGATGTGCTGCATAACAAGCAACGTGAGCTCGTGCATCTCGCCACGCACGACGGGTTGACCGGCCTGCCGAACCGCATGTTGTTCATGCAGAAGCTCGAGGCGGCGATCGGGGAAGCGACACGGCGTCAGGAAGGGCTTGCCGTGCTGTTCGTCGACCTCGACCGCTTCAAGCAGATCAACGACCAGTTCGGCCATTCGATTGGTGACAAGGTGCTCGCCGCGGTGGCGCAGCGGCTGAAGCAGGTGCTCTGCAGCGCGGATGTCGCCGCGCGCCTCGGCGGCGACGAGTTCATCGTGTTGGTCGAGGGGCCGCGCTCCGCGGAGACCGCACCGGGGATTGCCTCGCGCATCATGGGGGCGTTGAACGAAGAACTGCTGATCGACGGACAAAGCATGACGGTGGGCGCGAGCATCGGCATCAGCCAGTTTCCGGACGATAGCGCCACGGTGGAGGAGTTGCTGCTCCACGCCGACGCGGCGATGTATGCGGCCAAAGCCGGTGGACGGTGTGGCTATCTGCGCTACCAGGATGTGCTGGCGGCGCGCAAGCGGGAACAGGAGCAGGCGAGCGAAGGCGCAACGCAAGGCCGTGAGGCGGAGCCGACCGCCTGACACGCCGAATTTCATTGCAATGCCGCAATGGCCCCTTGCGCGCCGTTTTCGTGAAGCAACTGCAATGCGTGTCGAAGCGCTTTCCTGAACTCGGGAAGGGCGGCCAGATCTTCCGGAAACACCTCACGCACAGACAGTAACGCGTCCATCAGCGCCTGCGGCTCACCTTGCGCGGATGCCTCGAGCGTCTTCAATCTGCTGGCCAGCGGATCGCTGATTTCGTAACGCGTGCCGTCGTCCGCGTGGCCGCGCAAAAATATCATCCAGGCCGCTATCGCCAGCGCGAGACGCGTGAACGGTTGACCCGCGCCGATCCGCGCCGCAATCGTGGCGAGCAGACGCGGTGGAATCTTCTGGCTGCCATCCATCGCGATCTGCGCGCAGCGATGTTTCAGCGCCGGATTCGCGTAGCGTTCGAGCAGTGCGTCCCGATAGGCGGCCAGGTCGAATGATGCGGGCATGGTTAGCGTCGGCGCGATTTCTTCCGTCATCATCGCGTGGATGAGATTGCGCATGGCGGGGTGGGAGATCGCTGCATCGATCGTCTCGAAGCCGCCGAGCATCGACAGATAGGCCAGCGTCGAGTGCGTGCCGTTCAGCATGCGTAGCTTCGCCAGTTCGAAGGGCGTGACGTCCTCGACGAGTTGCGCGCCGACTGCGTCCCATGCGGGACGTCCCCCGGCAAAACGATCTTCAATGACCCATTGCCGGAACGGTTCGCATGGCACCGGTGCGGCATCCGCGTAAACGATTGCGTGGGCTACGGTGATGCGTTCAGCGTCGGTGGTGGCCGGCACGATACGGTCGACCATCGTCGATGGAAACGCAACGTGGGCGGCGATCCAGTCGGCCAGCTCGGGATCGTGTTGCCGCGCGAACGAACAGACCACCTGGCGGAGCGCGGCGCCGTTATGGGAAAGGTTGTCGCACGAGAGCACCGTGAACGGTTTGCCGTTCGCACTGTCGCGCCGCTCGCGCAATGCCGCGACGAGGATGCCCGGCACCGTGCGCGGTTCGAGCGGGTTGGCCAGATCGTGTGCAACGGCGGGATCGTCCAGCGCGACCTCGCCGGTTTTCGGGTCGCGGCAGTAGCCTTTTTCCGTGACGGTCAGCGAGACGATCTGTACCAGCGGATCCGCGAGGCGCGCGAACAGGGCGGCGCGATCGTGCGGCATGGCCAGCACTTCGCACAGCGCACGCACGACCGTTACCTTGGCGCCATGCGGCCCGCGTTCAACCACGCTATACAAGCCTTGCTGCTCCATCAGCGCGTCGCGCTTGCCGACATCGCCTTGCAGCGTGACGCCGCAAATACCCCAGTCGCCGCCCGCGGCAAGCATGGCCTCCTCCGTGTAGAGGGCTTGATGTGCACGATGGAAGTTGCCAATCCCCAGATGAACGATGCCGATGCGCGGCTCCTGCCATTGCGGTGAGAGCAGATGTGTTTGCAGCGTAGGTAGTGCTTGGCGGACGAGGCGAGGCAAGGTAGCTACAGAAATCATGTGACGAATTCCAGGTTGCGGAAAGGCTTCAGACCGACGCCGTTCAACGGGAAAACCCTGATTTGACGTGTCGCTATACTTGTATGGTAGCATCGTTCAAACGATTTGAGACAGGTTGACGAGTGCGATTTTCCACTTCAACCGGCACTCAAAATCGACATGAAAAACAGCCAGTCGCATGCCGCCGTTGTGCACGGTTCGCGACTCGCCTCTGCAAGGAAGATGTCATGAAGATCGTTCGCGCCGACGTGATCGTCACGTGCCCGGGCCGCAATTTCGTCACATTGAAAATCGTCACGGACGAAGGGGTATACGGCATCGGCGATGCAACGCTGAACGGCCGCGAACTCGCAGTCGCTTCGTATCTGAAAGACCACGTGTGCCCGTTGCTGATCGGCCGCGATCCCGGTCGTATCGAAGACACCTGGCAGTACCTCTACAAAGGCGCGTACTGGCGCCGCGGCCCTGTCACGATGTCGGCGATCGCCGCGGTGGATATGGCGCTGTGGGACATTCTCGGCAAGGTAACGGGCATGCCGCTGTACAAGCTGCTCGGCGGCGCGTCACGAGAAGGCGTGATGGTGTACGGCCACGCCACCGGCCGCGACATTCCCGAAGCGCTCGACCGTTACGCGGAACACATCGAAGCCGGCTATCAGGCCATTCGCATTCAATGCGGTGTGCCGAATATGCGCTCGGTGTATGGCGTGTCGAAAGGCAACGGTATGTACGAGCCGGCCACCAAGGGCGCGGTGGAGGAGCAGAGCTGGTCGTCGGAAAAGTATCTCGACTTCGTACCCAAGCTCTTTGAAGCGGTGCGCGACAAATTCGGCTTCGATACGCATTTACTGCATGACGTCCACCACCGTTTGACGCCGATCGAGGCCGCGCGTCTCGGCAAATCGGTCGAGCCGTATCGCCTGTTCTGGATGGAAGACCCCACTCCCGCGGAAAACCAGGCCGGCTTCCGGCTGATCCGCGAACATACGGTCACGCCGATCGCCGTCGGCGAAGTCTTCAACAGCATCTGGGATTGCAAACAGTTGATCGAGGAACAGTTGATCGACTATATCCGCGCGACCTTAACGCATGCGGGTGGCATTACGCATCTGCGGCGCATTGCGGATTTTGCTTCGCTGTATCAGGTGCGAACCGGTTGTCACGGGCCGTCGGATCTGTCGCCAGTGTGCATGGGCGCGGCGCTGCACTTCGATCTGTGGGTGCCGAATTTCGGCGTGCAGGAATACATGGGCTTTCCACCCGAGGCGCTCGACGTATTCCCGCATGCATGGCGCTTCGAGCGCGGCATGATGCATCCCGGCGAAGCCCCGGGCCATGGCGTCGATATCGACGAAGCAGCGGCCGCGCGGTATCCCTACGACCCCGCATATTTGCCGGTCGCGCGTCTCGAAGACGGAACGCTGTGGAACTGGTGAGCTGATTTTGCTTCTTCAACTTCTTTCGCGCAGCACTGAGCGCGAGACCTTTGTCATACCGGAGTCTTTCATGCTCGCAGCCGTGCTTCACGAACCCAAACTCATCCGCATCGACGAAGTCGAGCCGCCTGTACCCGGCCCCGGCCAGGTGCGAGTACGCGTGCGCGCCGGCGGCATTTGCGGCTCCGATCTGTCGTACTACTTCAAAGGCAAGAGCGGTGATTTCGCGGTGCGCGAGCCATTCGTGCTCGGACATGAAGTGGCCGGCGAGATCGATTCGCTCGGCGAGGGCGTGAGCGCGGAGAGTCGTCTGACACCCGGACAGCGTGTTGCCGTCAATCCTGGACTTGCCTGTGGGACGTGCCGCTTTTGCATCGGCGGGATGCCGAATCATTGTCTGAACATGCGCTTCATGGGCAGTGCATCGACGTTCCCGCATACTCAGGGCATGTTCCGTCAATACATCGTCGTCGCGGCGCGGCAATGCGTACCTGTGCCGGATGGCGTCGATTTTGCGCAGGCGTCGATGGCCGAGCCGCTTGCCGTTGCATTGCATGCGGTGAAGCAGGCGGGTTCGCTCGTCGGCGCGAGTGTCTTGCTGGTGGGTTGCGGGCCGATCGGTTGCATTCTGCTGAGCGTGGCGCGCCGCGCCGGTGCTCATCGCGTGGTCGCGCTGGATCTTTCGGATCGCGCGTTGCAGGTTGCGCAGCAACTCGGTGCGGATCAGATCGTGAACGCGACAGACAGCGCCACGATCGATCAATGGTCCGCGCAACGCGGCACGTTCGACGTGGTCATCGAGGCATCGGGCAGTCCCGCCGGACTCGATACGGCGCTGCGTGCGGCGCGAGCCGGCGGCACGGTGATTCAGGTGGGCAATCTGCCGGCCGGCCAGTCGCCGGTGGCGGCGAACCTGGTGATGTCGAAAGAACTCCGCTATCAAGGCTCGTTCCGCTTCACCGGCGAATACGCCATCGCTGCCGATGAAATCGCCTCCGGCAAAGTCGATTTGCGACCGCTCATGACGCATGCATTCGCGATGAACGAAGCGAACCATGCGTTCGAAGTGGCGCTCGACCGCTCGCAGTCGATGAAGGTGCATCTGAACTTCGATTGAACATCGCCCGTGGCATGAGGCGTTGCACGTGAGCGCTGCGCCATGCCTGGCCAATCCAGATACTTAAGCTATTCAAAACGCCCATCAAGAGGCGACCCGAAGGAGACACCTGATGATCAAGAGTCAACGCTGGTTTGTTGTCGCGCTACTGTTTCTGGCCGGCGTCATCAACTATCTCGACCGCGCGGCGCTGTCGATTGCCGCACCGTTGATCCAGAAAGACCTGCACTTCTCGCATGCGCAGTTGGGCATCGTGTTCAGCAGCTTTTTCATCGGCTATGCGCTGTTCAATTTTGTCGGCGGCGTGCTGTCGGACAAGGTTGGCGCGAAACGCGTATTCGGCACCGCGATGGGCGTGTGGTCGGTGTTCTGCGGCGCGACCGCGTTGGCCACCGGCATCGGTTCGCTGATCGTGCTGCGTGTGCTGTTCGGCATGGGCGAAGGTCCGTTCAGTTCGTCGAACAGCAAGATGGTCAATAACTGGTTCCCGCGCAAGGAAGTCGCGAGCGCGATTGGCGTGATCAGTTCGGGCACACCGCTCGGCGGTGCGCTGGCGGGGCCGGTGGTCGGCTTCATGGCGGTGCAGTTCGGCTGGCGCTGGGCTTTTGTCGCGATCATGATGCTGGGACTCTTGTGGCTTGTATTGTGGGCGGCAACGACCACCGAACACCCGCACGAAAACTCGCGCGTTACGCCTGATGAGATCGAACTCATCCGTGCCGGTCAGGCGGACGAACATGCGATCGCGCATTCGGCCGACGGCGAGCGGCTCGGCCTGCGGCACTTCCTGAAGAAGCCGATCATTCTCGCGACCGCCTTCGCGTTCTTCTCATACAACTACGTGCTGTTTTTCTTCCTGTCGTGGTTCCCGACCTATCTGACCGAAGCGCATCATCTGAGTCTGCGCGACATGAGTTTCGCCACGGTGATTCCGTGGCTGCTCGGCAGTATCGGGCTCGCGGCGGGCGGCTTCATCTCGGACTTCATCTTGCGCCTGACCGGTAAGCCGCTGCTGTCGCGCAAGATCGTGCTGAGTACTTGTCTGGGCGCGGCGGCGGTGTGTGTCGCGTTGGCCGGGCGTGTTGCCAGTACTCAGGGGGCGGTCGCGCTGATGTCGGTGTCGATCTTCTTCCTGTATGTGACGGGCGCGGTGTATTGGGCCGTGATTCAGGACACCGTGCCGCGCGAACACGTCGGCGGCGCGGGCGGTTTTGTGCACTTGCTGGCGAATCTGGCCGGCGTGATCGGACCCGCGGTGACGGGCTTCATCGTCGAAGCGACGCACGGGAATTACGCCAGTGCGTTCGTGCTGGCGGGGGCGATTGCCGTGCTCGGCGCGCTGTGTTCGCTGGTGTGGATTCGCGAGCCGCGAGCGAGTGCCTTAAACATGAAACGTGCATGGTAGTATGGTGCGACACACTTTAGTGGATATCCTGGTGGGTATTCATGGTGTGCGCCGTCTCTGTCGCTATTCATTCGTTGCTATCCGCTGCTTTACCCGATGCCGACCAAGAACCTCCACGCCAACGCGTCTTCTTTCTCCTCCGATGCCTCGCTTGCGTCCCGCACAAGGCGTCGCGCGAGCGTGCAGGCCGGCGCGCGTGTCGAACTGCCGGATCTGACCGCCAGCGTCTCGTTCGACTCGCATGAGCCGATCGGCAAGCAGATTTTCCGTGCGCTGCGTCAGGCAATTTTCGTCGGTCAACTGGTGCCGGGCACGCCGCTCTCGGAGAAGGAAGTGTCCGACATGTTTCAGGTGTCGCGGCAACCGGTGCGGGAGGCGTTCATCAAATTGGTGGAAGCAGGTGTGCTTCAGGTATTGCCGCAGCGCGGCACTTTCGTGAAGCGCATTTCGCCGCGCCAGGTGCGGGAAGGGCGTTTCATTCGCGAAGCGATCGAGACGGCGGTGGTGAAGAAGGCAGCCGTGTCGATCACGGACGAGCAGTTGCAGGCACTGGCCGATAACCTTCGTGACCAGAAGCTTGCGGCGAAATCGAACGACACCGCCGCCTTCCTCGCGCTCGACGAGGCGTTTCATTACGCGATCGCCCAGGCGATCGATTGCACGGCGGCATGGGAAACGATTCAGGACATCAAGGCGCAGATGGACCGGGTGCGCTACCTGAGCTTGCCCGACGTGTCACCGCTCGATCTGCTGATCAAGCAGCACGCGAAGATTCTGGCGGGCCTGCGCGCGCACGACCCGAGCGCGGCTGAAGAAGCAATGCGCAGTCACCTGCGCGAGATTCTGATGTCGCTTGGTCCGATTGCGGAGCGCAATCCGGCGTGGTTCGACGCGGACGAACCGGAGCGCGTGCCGCTGTCGACTTAGGCCGATGTGCCGGTAGGCCGCCGGCTTGCTCGCTTACGGCCATATTACGGCCCTAGGCGTAGCCCCCCGCTGCGCCAGCCAATTTCATGCACGCATAACCCGCGGAGCCCCGTCTCGCGGCGTCTCCAGCCCCAATCATCAGACGATTTCAGTGGCAAAAACCCGAGGGAAGTTTGCCTCGATCGGTGCTTCGTCGAGCGCTGGCGCAATCGTTTGCGCCGATCTTGAGGTAACTCTGTCTGATTTGCGCCAATGCGTTTTCCGCCTATCAACTTTTGATGTGGGTTTGCCGAAAACATCGTTACAGCAACGGGATTGACTGGAGACGGGTGTGAAGCGACAGGTGTGGTTTTTGGTAGCCGTTCTCGCGCTGGCCGGGTGCGCACAGATGCCTGCGCAGAATGCCGCGCACACGGACAAGGCGCCCAACGAAGTCATCAGCTTCGAGATTCCGCCGGATGCGCTCGGGGCGCATGACCCGCAACTCACCGCCGTGCTGACCAAGGCAGGCGCACTGGCTGCCGCGCAACAGCAGTCCACGGTCGTGCTGGTCACCGCGCTGGGTCAGGATTTCGCGTACCTGAACCAGGCAGTGTGGAAGGGTGTGCCTGCGCAACGCATGTCGAAGGTGAGCTTCGAGAATCGAACCGCCGGCCTGGGTCAGCCGTATACCGTGTCGATCAGGACGGTGCAATGAAGGAGGCCATCGCGATGCTTCGAATCACCTTACTTACCGTGGCCACGCTGCTCGCCGCGCCTGCTTTTGCGGGCTCACCGGGAACGGATCTGCAGTCGGCCGGCGCGTTTCCTGCCACGTTTCCTCCGGCGGCGGACAAGGTTTATCCACCGTTGCCAACGCTTGCGATGCTGCCACCGTCGAGCGGCAGCGATGATGACTTGCCTGTGAAGCCGACGACGCATCGAAAGAAGTCGCGTGCGCCGATCCAGTCGCAGGAACGCAAGGGAGCGCCGCTGCCGGCTGTCCGGCTCGTCGTGTCCGATGCTTCGCATACGTACCTCGACTCCGTGCAACGGCAAATCGATCTGGCGTTGGCCAAGTAATTCGCCCGCGGCGTGGAGCTCGCCACTTTTGCCGCTATCAAGCGGAAGGATGAATCGTGTCCTTGAAACTCTTCTGTGCCGCGCTAGCGTGGCTGTCGATGTGCGGCGCGGCCTACGCGGCCGACGATTGCTTCAATGAGGCCGCAGCCTATCAGGGCGTCAATCCCTGGATATTGCGCGCGGTTGCATGGTACGAATCGAAGGGCGACCCGGACGCGATACACCAGAACGCGAACGGTTCGATCGACGTCGGCCAGTTGCAGATCAATTCGATTCATTTCGGTGACCTCGCGCGCGAGGGCGTACCGCACCGCGCATTGACCGATCCGTGTGTGAACGTCTACGTGGCCGCGTGGCTGCTGAAGCAGAAGATGGTCAAATACGGCAATACCTGGCGCGCGATCGGCGCGTACCACTCGGAGTCCCCGAAGCAGCGTGACGCCTACGCCCGCAGCATCCAGCACGTGCTGGTCGGATGGGGGCAGTTGCTGCCCGCCCGCCAAACGCTAGTCGCCGATCGCTAGTCACGAAAACGCAGCTTCGCGTGGTTATCATGAGGCCCCCGGACGGCCTCGATTTCACGCACGGCGCGGCCTCATGCATGCTGCATCGTGCGGAGAAAGCGGGGCCAGGCTGTACTTGCTGAGGCCTTCGTTGATCAGATCACATACGCGTAAAGCGGCAGTGTTGGTGGCGCTTGCCGGTATCGGCCTCGCCGGCGGCGCGCCTTTCGTTCTCAATTCGCACGCGGCGTTCGCCGGGCTGCGTAACGTCTCTCTCTACGTATTCGCCGCGCTTGCCGCGAGTGCTGCGATCAGCGCGATGGCAAAAGCGGGCAAGCTGCATCTGATGCAGACCGCGCTCGGCTTCCGGGTCAGTTTCCTGCGCACGTTTGCCATCACGCTGGCTACCGATTTCGCGTTCCTGGCTTCTCCGTTGGGCGCGGCGGGCTACGGCGTCAACATCGGCCTGCTGCAGCGCGCCGGCGCATCCTGGTCGCTTGCGACGACGGTTGTCGGCGCGGATCAGGCGCTCGATCTCGCGTTCTTCACGACCGCCGTACCGGTGTCCCTGCTGTTTGCCTTCGGACCGTTGACGCAGGTGATTCCGCACGCGAGCGCGCCGCTTGTGTTCGGCGTGCTGGCCGGAGCCGCATGCCTCGTCGGTGTCTGCTGGATGAATCGCCGGCGCGTGGCGGCGACACTGGACGCCGCCGGCCGGCGCGTTCACTGGCTCAACGAGCGCCGCGCGAGATTGAGCCGGTTTTTCCATAGCGTTCGCCGGCAATGGCTGGAACTGGTCGCCGGACCCAAGTGGCGGCTTGCCGCGTTGTGTCTGCTCACGACGCTGCAGTGGTTGCTGCGCTACGGCGCCCTCTGGTTTATCTTGCGCGAACTCGGTTACCGGCTGCCGTTGGGTTTCGTTCTGGCCGTGCAGGCCGTCGTGCTGCATGCCGCGTTGTGGACCGGCGTGCCCGCGGGCGGTGGCACCGGCGATATCGCTCTCGCTGCCGCATTCGCGAGTTGGGTGCCCCGCGCGGGCATCGCGACGGCGCTGGTGTTGTGGCGTTTCGCGACGCTTTACAGCCCTCTGGCGCTGGGCGCGGCAGGTTTCGTTGCGCTGGCAACGAGGGGGCGCAACCCACTGTCGGCCGCCGACTGAAACCTCGAGGGCCGGGCTGGAACGGCACAGCGCGGCACAGTGCGGCTCACGGCGTTCGCCAGGTTCGGTAAGCGCTTCAGCGCGGACTATCGGTATCGGGCACTTTGCGCATGCGGGCCGCAAAACTCGCGCGTGAGTCCTGCTCACTGCGTAAGCGAAGCATTTGAAAGGTCTGTGAAATCAGCGCGAGCGGATAGACCGCCTTCAGGAGGTCGGCGATCATGCGCCATTCCGCACGCATGCCTTTCCAGTAACCGAGTTTCTCGGTTTTGCGAGCCTGCGTGACGTGTGGCCAGTGAGTCACCGCAATCGGCAGACGGCGCGCGATGATGCGGCGGTTCATGAACACTTCGACCCCGAAGCGCGGCAAGCCGTGAACCTCCTGCAGGACTTCGCTTAGCAGCGCTTTTTTGACCACGCGCTCGCCGGAGACGAAATCGAGGCCGATGGCGCGGAATGCCAGCAGGCTGTTCTGGCGCAGGCTCATGCTCACTTGCGCGCTGCCTTGCAGGACAGGCAGGGCGAGCGCGCTGATGCTCTCGGCCGTCAGACCCTTCAGGTCGGCATCGAGCAGCATCAACAGTTCGCCACGCGCGGCGGCGATCCCGGTTGCCATGGCGGCGCTTTTACCGCGGTTCTCTGCGCACCGGATCAGCCGCGCCGACGCGAAACGCTCGACCACATCGGCGGTGCCGTCGGTCGAACCATCGTCCACCACGATGACTTCGTCGAGCAAAGGATGCGCGCAGGCCACGGCCAGCACCGTGCCGATGCGGGGCGCCTCGTTGTACGCGCAAATGACGCAGGAGATTCGTGGAGCAGGTCTGAGCGGGGCGCGAGCGGTCATGTAAAGGGCAGTAAAGATCAACAATGGTGCGCTGCAGCACAATGCGTGTTTTTCAGCTATAGTCAGGGCACGGCATATGTCCAGAGAGGTACAGAATGTACGACGCCGAAATCGCCGCCACCCTCCTGAATCGTTGGGCCACACGTTCGTCAACGACTGACTTCGACGTCTACCTCGAGTTGTTGCGCGAAGGCAATCTCAGTTTCACCTACCAATCCGGTCACGTGCGCGACGCCGGCATTGAAGAGGGGAGCGCATTCAATATCGAATCCCTGGTATTCGGCGACGGCTCGCGCACCTTGCGCGTCGAAGCGCCTGACCAGACACCCCGCTGGACGCGCTGGGCCGCGGTGGAACCACTGCTGCCCGTCACCAGCGAGGCCTGACAACATCGTCAGACGATCCGTGCCCCGGCGCGATACGTCGCGCGCGGCACCGGCAACGCGTCGAGCATCGTGACGCGCACGAAGTCCGCGCGCAAACCCGCTTCGATTGCCCCGCGGTCATGCAGGCCCGCCGTGCGGGCCGGCTCGGCGGAAACCGTCGCCATGGCGCGCGGCAGGGTCCAGCCGGCCTTGTTCACCAGGTCGAACACGGCCGTCATCAAACTGGACGGCACGTAATCCGAGGACAGGATATCGAGCAAGTCCGCCTTCGCCAGTTCGAGGGCCGACACGTTGCCCGAATGCGAGCCGCCGCGCACGATATTCGGCGCCCCCATGATGGTCGAAATGCCATGCTCGCGTGCCGCCTCGGCGGCGATGCGGGTGGTCGGAAATTCGGCCAGCACGATGCCTTCGGCCTTGGCCTGTTCGACGTGTTCGATCAGCGTGTCGTCATGGCTCGCCACGGGAATGCCGAGCCGGTTGCAGCGTGCCACGATCTCGCGGCGGTGCGCGTCGGCGTAACGTTCCTGTTCGACGGACAGTTCGACCAAGGCGGTCGCCACGTGTTCGTCAGTCAGCTTGCCGTTGCGCTCCTGGAAGCGGCGCCATTGTTCGCGGTCGTGCCATTGACGTTGGCCGGGCGTGTGATCCATTACCGAGGCGAGCCGCAGCAACGGATGCGTGCACAACGAATCGAACAACTCGACCACGTCGGCGGTGGCGATTTCGCAGCGCAGATGCAGAAAGTGTTCGGCACGCAGCAGCTTGCGCTCCGAGAAGCGCGTGAGGGATGCGGCACATTGCATTTGCATATCGCGGCCGCGCAGCCCTACGTTCGAGCGCGAACCGATCGCGAGGGCATCGAACACCGTGGTGATGCCGGCCGCCGCCACTTGCGCGTCGTGGATCACGAAGGCGGCATCGGTATTCCATTGCACGCCCGGACGCGGCACCAGATGCTTCTCGAGGTTGTCCGTGTGCAGTTCGATCAGACCCGGCAACAGATAGTCGCCTTCCCAATCTTCCGCTTCGCGCGCGGAGGTCGTGCCACGCTCGACGTCGCGAATCACGCCGTCTTCGATGCGTATCACACCGGTAAATACTTCGTCTCGCGTCACGATGCGAGCGTTCCTGATCAACATCGTCTTGCTCCGTAGTCTGTCCTGAGTGTTGCAGTTGAGTGCTTCGACTCGCTGCTTCGACTCAAGGTTTCAGCTCAGTGGTTTAGTTTAGTGCCGTTTCGTGTCAATTAATGGCGTAACGGCGGCTGGAGTTCAAGACGGCGTGTGGCCACCTTGTTGCGGGTATCTTCGTCGTGAAAGATGCCGACGATCGCCGCGCCGCGCTCGCGCGCTTCGACGATCAGATCGGCGACCACGTCGCGGTTCTCCGCGTCGAGCGAGGCCGTGGGCTCGTCGAGCAGCAGCAGCGGGTGCCCGGCGATCAAACCGCGGGCGATGTTCACGCGCTGCTGTTCGCCGCCGGAAAAGGTGGCGGGCGCGAGCGACCACAGCCGCTCGGGCACGTTCAATCTCGCCAGTAGGGCTGCTGCACGCGCACGGGCTTCGTCTTCGGCCACGCCGCGCGACAGCAGCGGTTCGGCGACGAGCGTCAGCGTCGGCACGCGCGGAATCACGCGCAGAAACTGGCTGACGTAGCCAACCACGCCGCGGCGCAGCCGCAACACGTCGTGCGGCTCGGCTCCGGTGATCGACACCGGCGGCCCGTCATCCGCCGCCGCATCGCGAATGGCAATCGAGCCCGCGCTGGCCAGGTAGTTGCCGTACAGACAGCGCAGCAGCGTACTCTTGCCCGCGCCTGAAGGTCCGATCAGCACGACGCACTCGCCGCGCTCGACATCGAGCGACACGCCCGCGAGCGCTTCGATCTGCACGCCGCCCTGGCCGTGCAGCGTGAAGGTCTTGCCGATGCCAACCGCGCGCAGCATCAGTGCGTTGTTCTCGATGAACGCACGTTCGGTGGCGTGGAATTCCTTGCTTGTTTCAATGGATCGCATTTGTGAGCCTCAAACCGGCAGAACCGAGGAAACCAGCGTTTGTGTGTACGGATGCTGCGGATCGTCGAGCACCTGGTCCGTCAGGCCCGACTCGACCACTTCGCCGCCTTGCATGACCATCAAACGATGCGCGAGCAGCCGCGCCACGCCGATATCGTGCGTGACGATCAGCACCGACAGATGCAGCGTGGACGTCAACGTGCGCAGCAAATCGAGCAGACGCGCCTGCACCGAGACGTCGAGACCGGCGGTCGGCTCGTCCATGAAGACGAGGCGCGGACCGGTGACGAGGTTACGTGCGATCTGCAAACGCTGCTGCATGCCGCCGGAAAACGCCGCCGGAAATTCGTCGATACGGGTGGCGTCGAGTTCGACGCGTTCCATCCACTGCGTTGCGGTGTGACGGATGTCGCCGTAATGGCGGGCGCCGACGGCCATCAAAGGCTCGCCGATATTCGCGCCGGCGGAGACGCCGCTGCGCAGGCCGTCGCGCGGATTCTGCTGCACGAAGCCCCATTCGGTGCGCATCAACAGACACCGGCGCGGTTCGGACAAGGCGAGCAGATCGAGCTTTTCGCCATGCGTTGCCGTGTAGTGGAGCGAGCCGCTATCGGTTTCGGTTTTCAGGGCGAGCGCATTGAGCAGCGTGGTCTTGCCCGAACCGGATTCGCCGACGATGCACAGCACTTCGCCCGGATACAGATCGAAGCTGACGTTCCTGCAGCCGTTGCGGCCGCCAAATTGTTTGGTGAGCGAACGGGCGCTCAGCAGCGGCGTCATGCGGTTTCTCCTTTGCGCGCTTCGTAGGCCGGCAACTCGAGGTCCTGATCGCCGCGGCGTTCGTGGCAGTAGTCGCTGTCCGAGCAGACGAACATGCGCTTGCCGGCGTCGTCGACGATCATTTCGTCGAGGAAGCTTTCCGTCGATCCGCACAGCGCGCACGCGTGCTGCCACTTCTGCACTTCGAACGGGTGATCGTCGAAGTCGAGACTGCGCACGGGCGTGTACGGCGGGATCGCGTGAATGCGCCGTTCGCGGCCGGCGCCGAACAATTGCAGCGCGGGGTTCATATGCATCTTCGGATTGTCGAACTTCGGAATCGGCGACGGCGAACTCAGATAGCGGTTGTTGACGATCACCGGGTAGTCGTACGTGGTGGCGATGCTGCCGTGATGGACGATGTCCTCGTACAGCTTCACGCTGATCAATCCGTAATCAGCCAGGGCGTGCAGCTTCTTGCATTCCGTAGCGCGCGGTTCCAGCTTGTATAGCGGTTCGGGCATCGGCACCTGATAGACCAGAATCTGCTTGTCGGTGAGCGGCGCTTCCGGAATCCGGTGACGTGTCTGGATGATCGTCGCTTCGGTCGTGCGGCGCGTGGTTGTCACGCCCGTGGTGCGCGCGAAGAAGCGGCGGATGTTGACCGCGTTGGTGGTTTCGTCGGAACCTTGATCGATGACTTTCAGCGTATCGTTCGTGCCGATGATCGCCGCGGTCACCTGAATGCCGCCCGTGCCCCAGCCGTACGGCAGGGGCATTTCCCGCGAGCCGAACGGCACCTGATAGCCCGGCACGGCGACCGCCTTGAGCAACGCGCGGCGCAGCATGCGCTTGGTCTGTTCGTCGAGGTAGGCGAAGTTGTAGCCGTCCGCGGCGCTGTCGTACGACGCGGTGGTGTGAGATGTGGCCGGCGCGTTCATGCGGCTTGCTCCTGCTGATCATGATCCTGACTCTTGCGCAGATCCGGACCCTCTGCGCTGTGTCGCGCCCGCAGTCGCCGCACGAGTTCGAGTTCGGACTGAAAGTCGACGTAGTGAGGCAATTTCAGATGCTGAACGAAACCGGACGCTTCGACGTTATCGCTATGCGAGAGCATGAATTCGATGTCCTGCGTCGGCGAGGCGAGCGTTTCGCCGAGTTCCTCGGTGCGCAACGCACGATCCACGAGTGCCATGGCCATCGCTTTGCGTTCCGAGTGTCCGAAAGCGAGACCATAGCCTTGCGTGAAAGTAGGGGCCACGTTGCCGCTGCCGGCGAACTGGTTGATCATCTGGCATTCGGTGACATCGATGTCGCCGATTTCAACGGCTTCGCCCAGTTCATCGAGTTCCATTTCGACGGCGATCGTGCCGAAGCGGATCTCGCCGGCAAACGGATGCGTGTGCGCGTAGCCCCGTTGGGTGGCGTAGCCCATGGCGAGCAGGAAGCCTTCGTCGCCGCGTGCGAGATTCTGCAAACGCGTGGCGCGGCTCGCGGGAAACGCGAGTGGCTCGCGCGAGAGATCACCGGGTTCCGGCGCGTCCGGCGTGGGGCGTTCCTGTTCGATCAGGCCTTCCTTGTCGAGCAGCGTGACCACGCGCGGCACGGCTTCTGCTGCGGACTGGGCGGCTTGAATGGAAGCCGGGGTTGTGGCCGCATCGGTTCCGGCATCGCCTTCGGCAAGCAGCGCGAAATCCAGCAGACGTTGCGTGTAATCGTAAGTCGCGCCGAGCAATTGCCCGCCGGGCACGTCCTTGAACGTTGCCGAAATACGGCGCTCAACTTGCATGGCTTCCGTGTCGATCGCCTGCGTATAACCGAAACGCGGCAACGTAGTGCGATACGCACGCAGCAGAAAGATCGCTTCGACCAGATCGCCCGCGGCCTGCTTGATCGCGAGCGCGGCGAGTTCTTCGTCGTAAACCGAGCCTTCGGTCATCACTCGCGCGACGGCGAGGCGCAATTGCTCGCGAATCTGCGCGACGCTGAGCTCGGCCAGCCGCGTATCGCCGCGGCGCGACTTGTCGAGCAGACGCCACGACGCTTCGATCGCGCGTTCTCCACCCTTGACGGCAACGTACATCAGTTCACCTTCGCTTGAGTTGTGCGCGGCAGGCCGATCAACGTGCTGCCGCAGACGAGATAACAATCGATGCCGCACGGAAACAGCGGCGCGAGGGCGGCGCGTTCGCGCCAGAAGTGCTCGGGCAGACCGATCGGCGCAATCGTCGTGGTGTGCTGAATGCCGGGACCGCTGAGCACGATCGGTGCGCCACCTGTCAACGCTTCGACGCGGATCAGCAAGGTCACCGAGTGCTCAGGCGATTCCGCTTCGCCGAGTGCAAAGCTTTCCAGCGCCGGCATTGCGCCTGCATCGTGAATATAGGCGAAGGCCGCAAGTCCCGGTTCGTCGACGAGCGGCGCGCCGGTATGAAAGCGCAGCGCCGAACCCAGTGCCGTATCGGGTTGGGCGAGCCATACGGGCGTGGCGTAGTCGCACAGGGTCAGCAGCGCGGCGAAAGCGGCGAGCGCGGCGCGAGTGGCCCGCACCTCCGGCAAGCCTTTTTCGACGACGCCCACCGTGCCCGGACGCGACAGTGCGTCGAGCAGCGTGCGGAATACCGCCTGGGTGTCGTGGACCGGGTCTGCGAAACCGGGCGTCAAGGTAGACAATGCAATCTGCGAGTTTTCCATCAGTCGCCTCTGACCATCGTGAAGAATTCGACGCGCGTGGCTGCGGCGTCCTGTCTGCGTCCGGCGCGTTGCGCGGCTTGCTGTTCGGCAAACGGCGCGATCAATTGCTGGTGCAAGGCGGTGTGATGTTCGGGCATCTGCAGCAACGCATCGGCAAGCGCTGCCAGTTCGGCGCGGCGGCGGTCGCGGCCCAGATGGCACGCCACGCCGACGGCTGCGGCTGTATCACCCGTGACGCGCAAACGCAACGTGGCGCGCGTGACGGTGGCCTCGCCGAGATTGAACGGGTCGCCGCTGCCGCCGACGCGGCCGCGCACCATCGCGAGGCCGATTTCGGGTGGCCGCAGCCAGTCGTAAGCAGGGGGTGGAACGCCTTGCAGCGCACGTTCCAGCGCGGCTTCGAGATCGGCGCGCGGGGTGCGGGCCAGCACGGCCATCCATGCGCGCCGCGTGGCGGAGGAAGGCGAGGCGGAAGTGGCACTCATCGAAATTCCTGTTGATCCAGCGAGTGGACATTTAAGCATCTATTCATCTAAACGTCTAGATGTTTAGGGGTATGCTGGCCGGGCGTTGCTGTGCATGGTCACCGTTTCACATTTCCATCACGGCTTGCGCACTACAATGCATGGCATAGCGAATATTTGAACCCAAGGGAATGACAGCACCATGACATCGAACGACAACGCGACGCCGGGCACGCTGCTCGAACGCGGCGCGGGCGTTGCCGTCTGGCGGCAGATCGAACAGATTCTGGCAGCGGAAATTGCAGCGAGCGGCTTTGGCGAAGACGGCCGTTTGCCGAGCGAGGGCGAACTGGCCAAACGCTTCGACGTGAACCGGCATACCGTGCGCCGCGCCATGCTCGGTCTTGCCGCATTGGGCCTCGTCAGCGTCGAGCAGGGACGTGGCACCTTCGTGCAGCCCGGCGCGATCGACTATACGATCGGTCGGCGCACGCGGTTTACAGAAAACTTGCGGCAGCAGCATCATGCGGCGGCGGGCACGATGTTGTCGTCCGCGCGCGTGAAGGCCGAGCCGAATGTCGCGAAGGCGCTCAGCTTGCGGGCGGGCGCCTCGGTCTACCGGATCGAGACGTTGCACGAATCGGATGGCGTGCCGCTCACGTTCGCGCGCAACTGGTATCCGGCTGCGCGTTTTCCGGACTTGCCGGAAGTGCTGGAGCGTACCGGCGGCATTACCAAGGCGATGGCCGAATTGGGCGTGACCGACTATCTGCGTAAGTGGAGCCGTATCGGCAGCGTGTTGCCTGAGCCGGAAGTGGCGCGGCGTTTGAATATCAACCGGCAGCAGCCGGTGTTGTGGGTCGAAAACGTCGACGTCGATCTGGAAGGCACACCGATTAAATACGGCTTCACGCATTTTGCGGCGGATCGTGTGCAGTTGCTGGTGGAGCACGAAGTATGAGCGCCGTGGTGGAGAACACCGGCGATCAGGCCGAATGGAGCACCGGCGCGCGGTTCGCGGTCTATTACGCGCCGTCGCGCGGTTCAGTGTGGTGGCGCGCCGGTTCGGCGTGGCTGGGGCGTGACGCGGAAAGCGGCGAGCGCTGTGCGGCGCCCCAGCCGGAAGGCTTGACGCGTCCGCTGGCGGAGCTAACCGAAGCCCCGCGTCGCTATGGTTGGCACGGCACACTGGTCGCGCCGTTTCGTCTCGTTGAAGGCGTGACTCAACACGATGCGCTGGAAGCGACGCGTCGATGGGCGCATACGCAAAACCCATTCGCGTTGCCGGTCGAAGCCGCGACGCTCGGCGATTTTGTGGCGCTGCGTCCCGCGGATCAGAACGGCGAAGCAAACATTGGCGCTGTTGCCGCAAGTGCACTGCGCTCGCTCGATGCACTGCGCGCCAGACCGTCCGCGGCCGATCTCGCGCGCCGTCTCGCCGCGCCGTTGGGTGAACGGCAACGTGCGCTGCTGATCGAATGGGGCTATCCGTACGTCTTCGACGAATTCCGTTTTCACATGACGCTGTCCAGTTCTCTCGCCAATACCGACGAGCGCGCAACGCTGGTTGCGTGGTGGCAGGCGCAAACACCCGCGCTCGGGCCGCTCGTTATCGATCACGCGGCGCTCTTTGTCGAACCCGCGCCTGGTGAGCCATTTGTCCTGTGGCAGCGCGTGCCGTTTCAGACCCGCGAGGTGAAATAACAATGGCAGGTCGTTTGATTTATGTAATGGGGCCGTCCGGCGCGGGCAAGGATTCATTGCTGGGTTTTGCGCGTAGCCGTCTGATGGGCGAGCCGATTCTGTTTGCGCATCGCTACATCACGCGGCCGAGCGGCAACGGTGAAGCGCATGTTGCGTTGAGCGTCGAAGAATTCGCGGCGCGTTCGGTGCTGGGTCTGTTCGCGCTCGAATGGTCGAGCCACTCACTGCGTTATGGCATCGGTATCGAGATCGATGCATGGCTTGCGCGCGGTTGCACAGTTGTCGTCAACGGGTCGCGTCAGCATTTGCCGCATACGCTGGCGCGTTATCCGCGCACGGAAGTCGTGCATGTGGACGCCGCACCGCATATTCTCGAAGCACGGCTCGGCGCGCGGGCGCGTGAGTCGGCGGAACAGGTCGCGGCCAGGCTTGCACGACGGGCACCGTTTTCATTGCCGGAAGGGCTTCGGTGTACAACGATCGATAACTCCGGGGCACTGGAAGACGCAGGGCACGCGCTGATCGCTTTTTTGCAGGCGGAGGGCGACATTCGCCACGTTTCCCACGCTCCCCACGTTCGCTAGGCTCGACTACCCGGCCGCCGCCATGCGCTCCCGGGTCGCTTCCTGCAAACACGACACGAACTGCAGCACCGCCGGCGTGGGCAGCAAATCGCTCCGCGGGATGATGCTAAAAAGAACAGTATCTTGTTCGAACAAGATGGCGTGGCTATAGTGCTCGTCTGTTTGCCGCGTGATGCGGCGTGAATTCCATGGAGCGATAGATGAGCGAAGCCGCGCGTTTTACCGAAGTGTCCGACCTGGCGCCTGCAACCGAGAGCCTGCGCGAGATCCGCCATCACATCCATCAGCATCCGGAATTGGCGTACGAGGAAGTCCAAACGGGCGCACTGGTGGCGGAGAAGCTCGAACAATGGGGCTGGCAGGTCACGCGCGGGGTCGGTCAAACCGGCGTGGTGGGCACGCTGAAAGTGGGCAACGGCACGCGCAGCATCGGCATTCGCGCCGACATGGATGCGCTGCCGATCATCGAACAAACCGGTCTGCCGTATGCGAGCGGCACGCACGGCAAGATGCACGCCTGCGGTCACGACGGCCACACGACAATGCTGCTCGGCGCCGCGCAGCATCTTGCCGCCACGCGTAATTTCTCGGGCACCGTGCATCTGTACTTCCAGCCGGCCGAAGAAAGCGGCATCGACAGCGGCGCGATGAAGATGATCAACGACGGCCTGTTCGAGCGCTTTCCGTGCGACGCCGTGTTCGGCCTGCACAATCATCCGGGCGAGGAACCGGGCGTGATGCTGTTCCGCAAGGGGCCGTTCATGTCGGCGGGCGACAAGGCGATCATCACGATCGAAGGCGTCGGCGGCCATGCGGCGCGTCCGCATCTCACGGTCGATCCGGTGGTCGTGGCGGCGAGCATTGTGATGGCGTTGCAGACCATCGTGGCGCGTAACGTGGACCCGTCGCAGCCGGCGGTGGTGACGGTCGGCTCGATGCATGCGGGCACCGCGAACAACGTGATTTCGAGCAGCGCAAAGCTGGAATTGAGCGTGCGTTCGTTCAGCCCCGAAGTGCGTGCACTGCTGAAAAAACGCATTACCGAACTCGCCGAAAGCCAGGCCGCGAGCTATGGCGGCAAGGCGGTAGTGGAGTATATCGAAGGCTATCCGGTGGTGATCAATTCGGATGCCGAAACGGACTTCGCGGTGCAGGTGGCGCGTGAACTGGTTGGCGACGACAAGGTGATCGAGCAGACCGACATCTTGATGGGCAGCGAAGATTTCGCCTTCATGCTGCAAAAACGGCCCGGTACATTCCTGCGGATCGGCAACGGGGCGGGCGAAGACGGCTGCATGGTGCACAACCCCCATTACGACTTCAACGACCGCAATCTGCCGGTCGGCGCCGCATTCTGGACGCGCCTGGTGGAGCGGTATCTGGGGCAGTGAGGGGCCCGGGTTGTTAGCGAGGGGCCTCAGGCGCAATGGGCGCGCATGCGAGAAACGCGCGCCTTTCGAGGCACCTTCGTGTACTCAATCGCGCTCAATCGCAATCAACCGCGCCGCGCCACCATCTCCGAGACCGTCTGCGCGGCCTGCTGCAGCGGCTCCAGAAACGCCTTCACCATCTGCTTGGCTGAATTGCGCTGAGCATTGCCGCTGATGTTCATCGCTGCGATCACGCGCCCCTGGCGGTTGCGAATCGGTGCGGACAGCGAAATCAGACCGCCTTCCAGCTCCTGGTCGACGATCGCCCATCCCTGGCGGCGCACCTGCGCGATCAGCTTTTTCAGCTCCTCCTTGTCGGTCACCGTGCGCGGCGTATGCGCATAGAGCGGCGTCGAATTCAGAGTTGCTTCGAGCGTGTCGTCGTCGAGCGCGGACAGCAGCACACGGCCCATCGACGTGCAATACGCCGGCAAGCGGCTGCCGATCGACAGGTTGATGGTCATGATCTTGTGCGTCGGCACGCGCAGCACGTAGACGATCTCCGTGCGATCGAGCACGGCCGCCGAGCAACTCTCGTGAACCTGCGACGACAGATTTTCCATCACCGGTTCGGCGAGGTTCCAGAACGGCATCGAGGTCAGATACGCGAAACCGAGGTCGAGAATCTTCGGCGTGAGGCGGAACAGGCGGCCTTCGGCCTCCACGTAGCCGAGCGTCTGCAGGGTCAGCAGAATGCGGCGTGCACCGGCGCGTGTCAGGCCGGTGGCCGCGGCGACGTCAGTAAGCGTCTGTTCGGGGCGGGTGGCATTGAACGCGCGAATTACCGAGAGGCCTCGTGCGAACGACTGCACATACGAGTCGCCCGGTTTGTCCGCGACCGGTTCGGCGCTGGCAGGAACGGCAGAAGGCGGTGGCAGGGCTTTGCTCATGGACCTTGAAAGATGCGTTCGAAGAAGGGCGCGTAGCGTTCGCGCGTTTCAGCCGGCGCGATGCGGTGCAAAGGCGTGACGATAGCTTAAGCCTTCTGTTTCGCCAACTTTGCCCGCTTTTGCCCCTAGGTCGCCGCGAGTGAAATCTGCCTTGCGCCTAGTGGCTAAGCCATTGATTATAAATAATTCGTAGGCTTGGAAGGCGGGTTAAACGCTAACTCGCCTCCTGCGCGGCAGCGTCCCGATGATGATCGGCGGCGAGGAACATATACATCGCAGGCACCACGAACAATGTAAAAAGGGTGCCGATCGAGAGCCCCGTGAAGATCACGAGCCCCATCGCATTGCGGCCCGCGGCACCCGCTCCCGAGGCGAACACGAGCGGCACGACGCCGAGCACCATCGCCGCGGTGGTCATCAGAATCGGGCGTAGCCGCACGGCCGCCGCTTCTTCCAGGGCTTCGCGCTTCGATTTGCCGGCGTGTTGCAGCTCGTTGGCGAACTGGACGATCAGGATGCCGTGTTTGCTGACGAGCCCCATCAGCGTGACGAGCCCGACCTGCGTGTAGATGTTCAGCGTCGTCAAGCCGATGTTGATGAAGATGAGCGCACCGAACAGCGCCATCGGCACCGAAACCAGGATCACGATCGGGTCACGGAAACTTTCGAATTGCGCCGCAAGCGCAAGGAACACGATGATCGTGGCGAGCAGCAGCGTGATGACGAAGCCGCCCGATTCCTGCACGAACTGCCGCGACTGGCCCGAGTAGTCCGCTGCATAACCTGCTGGTGCGACCTGGGTGGTCGTCTTGCGCAGAAAATCGAGCACCTCGCCTTGCGACACGCCCGGTACGATCACGCCTGAGATCGTCGCCGAGTTGAGTTGCTGGAAGTGGTTGATCGATTCCGGCACGACGTTGTGTTCGAGATGTGCAATCGTCGAAGCCGGCATGACGCTGCCGTCCGGCGTACGCAGGTAGTAATCGAGCACCTGCGAAGGATTCAGGCGGTCGGTCTGCAGGACCTGCGGAATCACCTTGTAAGAGCGCCCGGCGATCGAGAAGTAGTTGACATAGCCGCCGCCGAGCGCAGAACCGAGCGCTTGCCCGACGTCGCTCTGCGAGAGCCCGAGGGAGGCGACCTTGTCGCGGTCGACCACGAGCGTGGCTTCCGGCTTGTCGAGCTTGAGATCGCTGTCGACGAAGAAAAACATCCCGCTCTCGCGGGCTTTTTGCAGGACTGCCTGTGAAACTTCGTTGAGGTTCTCGAACGGCTCGGTCGTGCTGATGACGAACTGCACTGGCAGGCCCTGCGAGCCTGGTAGCGGCGGAAACTGGAATGCCGCGACGCGCGCACCTGAAATCTGATTCCATTTCTGCTGCAATTCCTGCTGCAAGGCGGTCGCGCCCTTGCTGCGCTGATCCCATGTCTTGAACAGCACACCGCCGATCCCCTGGTTGAGTGTCGGCGCGCCCGTGAGCTGGAACATCTGCGCGTATTCAGGCAGCGCCTTGGAGATATCGAACACCTGGTCCGCGTACATCTGCATCTGCTGAATGGTCGCGTTCGGCGGTCCCTGGATCTGCGACAGGACGATCCCCTGATCCTCCTGCGGCGCGAGCTCCGATTTCGAGGTCATGAACAGGTAGACCGTGCCGCAGAGCAGCAGCGCGCCCATCACGGTGAACACGGGCCAGGTGTCGAGCGTCGCGTGCAACAGGCGGCTATAGCCACGATGGACGCGTTCGAACTGGCGGTCGACGAAACGCGCGAAGCGCCCGGACTCCTGGTCCGCACGGAAGAAGCGCGAGCACATCATCGGCGACAACGTCAGCGCGATTACACCGGACACCGTCACCGCGCCGGCGAGCGAGAAGGCGAACTCGGTGAAGAGGGCGCCCGTCAGGCCGCCTTGAAAACCGATCGGCACATAGACGGCGATCAGCACGACAGTCATCGCGAGAATTGGTCCGCCGAGTTCGCGCGCGGCGATCAGTGCTGCGTCGAATGGCGCCTTGCCTTCCTCCTTCATGTGGCGATCGACGTTTTCGACGACGATGATCGCGTCGTCCACGACGAGGCCGATCGCGAGCACGAGCGCGAGCAGTGTCAGCAGATTGATCGAATAGCCGAGCAACTGCATCACGAAGAACGTGCCGATGAGCGATAACGGCATCGCGATCAGCGGCACGATGACCGCGCGGAAGCTGCCGAGGAACAGGAAAATCACCGCCGTGACGATCAGCAGCGCCTCGACCAGCGTCTTGATCACCTCGACGATCGCCGTGTTGACGAAATCGGTGGCGTCATAAACGATCTCACCGGTCATGCCGGTCGGAAACTGCTTCTGCAGCCCGGGAAACACGGCCTTCACGCGTTTGGCGACATCGAGGATGTTGGCGTCCGGCGCCACCTTGATGCCGATGAACACCGAACGCTTGCCGCTGAACGCGACGTTGAAATCGTAGCTGTCGGCGCCGAGCACGACGTTCGCGACGTCTTCGAGGCGCACGATCGCGCCGTTTTTCTGCTTGATGACGAGTTGCTTGAAGTCGTTGACGGTATGCAGGTCCGTGCCCGCGTTCAGGTCGACGCTGACCATTTGCCCCTTCGTCGTGCCGAGTGTCGCGAGGTAGTTGTTGTTGCCAAGCGCCGTGAAGACGTCGCTTGCCGTTACGCCGTGCGCAGCGAGCCGTGTGGAATCAAGCCACGCGCGTAACGCGAACTGCCGTCCGCCGAGGATTTCCGCCGTCTGCACGCCTTCGATCGAATCGAGCTTGGGCTTGATGACGCGCAGCAGATAATCCGTGACGTTGTTGCTCGGCAGCACGTCGCTGTAGAAACCCATGTACATCGCGTCGGTGGTCTGCCCGGTTTGTACCGTCAGCACCGGCTGCTGCGCCTGCGGCGGCAACTGGTTGCGCACCGAGCCGATCTGCGTGTTGATCTCGGTCAGCGCGCGGTTCGCGTCGTAGTTCAGCCGCAGTGTGGCGGTAATGGTCGACACGCCAGTGCTGCTCGTCGAAGACATATAGTCGATGCCTTGCGCCTGAGCAATCGCCGCCTCGAGCGGCTGCGTGATGAACCCGGCGATGGTGTCGGCGTTCGCCCCATAGTAGGCCGTGCTGATCGTCACGACGGCGTTTTCGGTTTGCGGATACTGGCTGACTTTCAGGGTGGCCAGCGAGCGCAGTCCGAGCACGAGAATCAGCAGGCTGACGACCGATGCAAGCACGGGCCGCCGGATAAAGAGATCGGTGAATGTCATCGCGCGGTCTCTCTATTGTTCCTGCGGCGTCGGGTTGGGACTGTCCGAGGGCTGCACGCTGTTGTTGATGACGAGCGGCGTGCCGTTCTTGAGCTTGAGTTGCCCGCTCGTCACGACCTGCGTGCCGGCGGCGACACCTTTGAGGATCGCGACCTGATCGCCGCGCGTCGGCCCTGGCGTGACGAACACCTGCTGCGCGACGGGTAGCGATTTGCCTTGCGCATTGGCTTGTGTGCCCGGTTTGACGACGAACACGGTCGCGCCATACGGGTTGTAGGTGATGGCCGTTTGCGGCAGTGTCAGGTAGCGCTGTCCGGCGCCCGCGTCGATCTTCACGTTCGCATACATGCCCGGCAGCAGCTTGCGCTCGTGATTGTCCACGCTAGCTTCGATCTGCACGTTGCGCGTGGTGCTGTCGACTTTCGGGCTGAGCGACTGGATCTTGCCCACGAACGTTTGCCCGCTAAACGCGTTGGTGTCGACCACGATGGTCTGGCCGATCGCAAGCTGGCCGAGCTGCTGTTGCGGCACGTAGAAATCGGCGTAGATCGGATCGATCGCCTGCAGCGTGACGATCGCATCGCCCGGATTAATGTATTGGCCCGGATTGATCGTGGTGATGCCGAGGCGCCCCGCAAACGGTGCGCGGATGGTTTTCTTTTCGACGAGCGCGGCTTGTCCCGCGACTTGCGCCTTCTTGCCCTTCAGGTCGGCAGCGTCCGCATCGAGCTGCGCTTTGGCGATCGCCTTGATGTCGTACTGCGCCTGATCGCGCGTGAAGACGGTCTGCGCGAGTTCTGCCGCTGCCTCTAACGAATGGAGCAGCGCCACGTCGGTGTCGTCGTTGAGCCGGACGAGGACTTGCCCGGCCTTCGCTTCCTGTCCCGAGCTGAACGCCACCTCGCGCACGAGGCCCGCGACTTCGGTGGTGACGTCGACGCCGCGCACGGCACGCAGGCTGCCGACCGCCGCCAGCTGCGGTTGCCACGACTGATAACCGGCGACGACCGCCGAAACGGTGGCGGGCGGCGCCGCGTTGCCCGCCATGAACTTGGCGAACATATATGAGCGGAACTGGTTGAAACCGACGAGTGCGGCCAGCAGCAGGCCGACACAGATCAGCATGATCACCATCCGCTTCGTCATCGGTTTTCTTTCGGTCATCGTGATGTCCTTGCACGGCATTGGGCGAAGCGCCCGACTTTGCATGCCTTCGTGTCTGACAGCGCGTGTTGCAAAGAGCGGTACGGCGAGCGTTCTGTCCGGCTATGTCAATGCGTCAGTCATTGCGTCGGTCATTGCGTCGTCGCAGCGGCGGTCGGCGCAGCGGCGTTCCACCAGCCGCCACCGAGCGCCTGGAAGAGGGCCGCGGTGTCGGCGTAGCGGGAGGCCTGTGCCTGCGCGAGGCTCACCACTGTTTGCTGGTACTGGCGTTGGGCATCGAGAAGCGCCAGGTAGCTCACGCCGCCGACGCGATACTGCCCGCGCGTGAGTTCCAGCGAGTCGCTGGCGGAGCGCCAGGCGTCCGTCTGTGCTTTCAGGCCGGTCGCGTCGTGATCGAGCGCGCGCAGCGAATCCGCGACGTTCTGGAACGCCAGCAGCACCGTTTCACGATATTGCGCGTCGGCCTGCTCGTACGCCGCCTCGGCCGCGCGCTTCTGCGCGCTCAGTTGCCCGCCGTGGAAGACCGGTTGCAGCAGGCCGGCGCCCAGGCTCCAGATCGTGCTGCCGGCCTTGAACACCTGGGCCGGCGTCAGGGCCTCGGCGCCGTAGCTGGCGGACAGCGTGATCTGCGGATACATCGCCGCTGTCGCCACGCCGATTTGCGCGCTGGCCTGATGGAGCACGGCGTCGGCGGCGAGAATGTCGGGCCGCTGCTGTACCAGTGCCGACGGCAGGCTCACAGGCAGCGCCTCGGGCAACGAAAACATATCGAGCCTGAATTCAGGCAATGTGGCGTCGCTGGGCAATTTGCCGGCCAGCACGGCGAGCTGGTGACGCGTCTGGTCGAGCTGTTGTTGCAGCGGCGGCAGCGTGGCGCGGGTCTGCGCGAGGAGGGTTTGCTGCGCGAGCACCGCCGTGCGGCCCACGCCGCCCAGTTCGAACTGCTTGCCGAGTACGCCCAGTTGCTCGTCTTCCTCCGCGGCGATCCGCTCGGTTGCCTCGATCTGTGCGCGCAGTGACGCTTCCTTGACGGCCGCGGTCACGATGTTGGCGGACATCGCGAGATAGGCGGCCTGCAACTGGAAACGCTGGTAATCGATTTGCGCGTGCAGCGCTTCGAGTTCGCGCCGCGAGCCGCCGAACACGTCGAGTTTGTACGACACGTTCACCGACGCGTTGTACAGATTGAACTCATCGACCACGCCGGGTTGGCCGAACGCGATGCCGTTCAGTTTTTCGCGCGTGGCGCCAAGTTGCGCGTCGACGCTGGGCAAAAGCGTGCCACCGGCTTGCGCCGAGAAGTTTTCGCGTGCCTGCCGCAATGCGGCTTGCGCCGCGGTGATGTTTGGACTGTTGACGAAGGCCTGACGGATCAGCGCGTCGAGCGGTTCGCAATGAAAGAGCGCCCACCAGGCGGCGGGAATGTCCTGTCCCGGCACAAAGCGCTGCGGCAAGCCGGCGGCCCCTGGAGAAGAGGCCGTCTGCTCGGGCAATGGCGAGGCGGTGTAGGTGTCGGTAGCGGGCGCGGGGGGAGTACGGTAATCGGGACCGACCATGCAGCCGGCGGCTGCGGCGCAGCCGCATAACGCGACCCACAGGCTCCGCTGCCGGACAATACGCTGGATAACGTCGATCATCGATCCACCTTATATCGCTTGCGTTTAACCTAAACGACGGAGCGGACGCGGATATTCAGGCAACTTGAACTTTCGATGTTTCTTTTCCTGACGCCGGAATTTATACCATGCGGGACATTTCTACGCTTAGCCTAGCATGGTCGATCTCAGCGCTTGCGCACGAGATCACGTAGTCAGGGCGCTTGACGGGCTTTCAGGCTTGGGGATTAACGTCACCGGGACATCCAGATGAAAGAGATCGCCTCATTTCCCTCCTTTAGCCGCCGCGACAGCGAAGCGGTCCCATGGCAGCGATCGGCCGTCGCCTCTGGGGTTGAAGTCAAAAACCTCGGCACCGCGGACGGCCGTGCCATTCAGTTAGTGAAGTTCGCTCCGGGCGTGACCTTTCCGGACCATTACCATACGGGGCCGGAATTCATTTACATGCTCGAGGGGCAGGCTGTTCAGAACGGCGAGATTCTGTCAGCAGGATGGGTTGGCATTGCCAGCGCGGGAACCGTCGATCACGGGTTCAGGAGCGAAACAGGGTGCGTGTTCCTGTTTGTCTACGACCATGGGCAGGTATTCGATTCTGTGCAGCCGCCAATGAAGGGATAGGCACGCCACCGCCGGCTGATGTTCGATCGGCGTTACGACGCGTGCGCGGTAGACGTCGCGCGACCGCGCTCGGAAAACTCAGGGTTTGCATCGATGCCGCCCGAGCCTCAAATTTGTATGATGACCCGACAACCTGATTCATCGGGGCCCTCATGTTCGACAAGATTCCTGCCCGGGCGCTGAGCGATACGGTCGCGCAGCAGTTGCTCAAGCAGATCGACAAAGGCACCTTCGCGCGCGTCGGCAAGCTGCCGACCGAGGCGGTGCTGGCGCAGCAGTTCGGCGTGAGCCGCACGGTGATCCGTGAGGCGATTTCGCGGCTGAAGAACGAAGGCGTGGTCGAGCCGCGCCAGGGCAGTGGTGTATTTATCGCCACTCATGGCGCGATCCGGCCGCTGCGCATCGACTATGCGGAAGCGGTCGAAACGGGCTCGGTGCTGCAAATCCTCGCGTTGCGGCGTGCGATCGAGGCTGAAGTTGCTTCGGAGGCGGCCATGTGCCGCAGCGACGCAGACATGATGTCGATCGACGCCGCCCTCTCGAAGATCGACGAAGCGGTGGCCGAAGGCGAGAACGGCGTCGCCGAAGATGTCGCTTTCCATCGCGCAATCGCCGCGGCCACCGGCAATCCGTATTTCCTCAAGACACTCGCCTTCCTGAATCAGTACCTCGAGGCAGGCACCCTGGTCACCCGTCGCAACGAAGCGCTGCGCGATGACTTCTCACGTCAGGTGCGTGAAGAGCATGCGGCCATCGTCGCGGCGATCCGGGCCGGCGATTCGATGGCGGCGCGCAATGCGGCGAGCACGCATATGAACAATGCGGCACGGCGGCTCGCGGACGCGGGCATTTGTTGAGCTGAACCAAGTCGAGGCGGGTTGCCCGGTTGGGTTTCATCGGGCGCTCGCGGCTAACCAATATAGAGGTCAGGCATGTCCAGAAATGTCGGCGTTATCGGTCTCGGGGCGATGGGCATGGGCGTCGCGCGCTCACTGCTGCGCGCGGGCTTTCAGGTCCACGCATGCGATCTGCGCAGCGAGATCCTGCAAGCGTTCGTGGCGGCAGGCGGCGTCGGCTGTGCGTCGCCTGCCGAGCTCGGCGCGCAATGCGAGGTGGTAGTCACGCTGGTCGTGAATGCCGCCCAAACCGAAGCGGTGCTATTCGGCGCACAAGGCGCGGTCGCCGCGATGAAACCCGGCAGCGTGGTGATTGCAAGCGCAACCGTCGCACCGGACTTCGCGATCGAACTCGGCAAGCGCATCGAAGCGGCCGGTTTGCAGATGCTCGACGCGCCGGTATCCGGTGGCGCGGCACGCGCGGCGTCCGGAGAAATGACGATGATGACGTCCGGCCCGGACACCGCCTATGCCGCGTGCGAGGACGTGCTGCCCGCGATGGCGGGCAAGGTCTATCGGCTGGGCTCGGCGCACGGCGCGGGTTCGAAGGTGAAAATCATCAATCAGTTGCTGGCCGGCGTGCATATCGCCGTGGCCGCTGAGGCGATGGCGCTCGGTTTGCGCGAAGGCGTCGATCCCGATGCGCTGTACGAGGTCATCACGCATAGTGCGGGCAATTCGTGGATGTTCGAGAACCGCGTGCCGCATATTCTGAGCGGCGATTACACGCCGCTCTCGGCGGTCGATATCTTCGTGAAGGATCTCGGTCTGGTGCTCGATACCGCGCGCCGCTCGAAATTCCCCTTGCCGTTGTCGGCGGCGGCGCATCAGATGTTCATGATGGCGTCGACGGCGGGGCATGGCGGCGAGGACGATTCCGCGGTGATCAAGATCTTCCCCGGCATTGACTTGCCGGCGGCGAAGTAAGCGCGGAGCCTGCCATGACCACTCCGTCCAGACGCGCGCTGCTCGGCTGTATCGCCGACGATTTCACCGGCGCCACCGACCTCGCCAACATGCTGGTGCGCGGCGGCATGCGCACAGTGCAGACCATCGGCGTGCCCGCGTCGAACGATGCCGTAGAAGCCGATGCGCTGGTCGTCGCGCTGAAATCGCGCACGATCCCCGCCGCCGACGCGGTCGCACAATCGCTCGCCGCGCTCGACTGGTTGCGCGGGCAAGGATGTCGCCAGTTCTTTTTCAAATACTGTTCGACGTTCGATTCGACCGACGCCGGAAACATCGGTCCGGTCACGGATGCCTTGCTCAACGCCTTGTCCGCTGAGGTGGGCGCAACGGCTTTCACGATTGCCTGCCCGGCGTTTCCCGAGAACGGCCGCACGATCTATCGCGGCTATCTGTTCGTCGGCGATACCTTGCTGAACGAATCGGGCATGGAAAATCATCCGCTGACGCCGATGCGCGATGCGAACCTCGTGCGCGTGCTGCAGCGGCAGACCGGATCGAAAGTCGGCCTTGTGCGTTACGACACGGTGGTAAAAGGCGTGTCGGCAGTACGTGATTCCCTCGATGCACTATGCGGCGACGGCGTGCGAATAGCGATTGTCGATGCGGTATCGGACGCGGATCTTTACGTGCTCGGCGAGGCATGTGCCGACCTCACGCTGATCACGGGCGGCTCCGGCGTGGCGCTAGGCCTGCCCGCCAATTTCCGTCGCGCCGGTTTGCTTGCGGAAGGCAACGATGCCGCGCAATTGCCGCGTGTCGAAGGATGGTCGGCGGTGCTGGCAGGCAGCGCTTCGAAAGCGACCAACGCGCAAGTGGCGGCCTGGCGCGAAACACGGCCCGCGTTCCGCATCGATCCGCTGGCGGCGGCGCGCGGCGAGCCGGTGGTCGAGCAGGCGCTGGCCTTTGCGCAGCAGTACCTGGATAAAGCCGAGCCTGTGTTGATCTATGCCACCGCCACGCCCGACGAAGTCAAAGCGGTGCAACGCGAGCTCGGCGTCAACGAAGCGGGACACCTGGTTGAATCCACGCTGGCGTCGATCGCACGGGGTTTGCGCGAACGCGGCGTGCGCAAGTTCGTGGTGGCGGGCGGTGAAACCTCGGGCGCCGTAGTGCAGGCACTTGACGTGCACACGTTGCGGATCGGTGCGCAGATCGATCCCGGCGTGCCCGCCACCGCGACGACGGACGCCGACCCGCTCGCACTCGCATTGAAATCCGGCAACTTCGGCACGACCGACTTTTTCGAAAAGGCACTGCGTCACCTCGATGGAGGCGTGCAATGACCAGCACACCCGCACTCCACACGACGAACGAAGCACGCGTGCGCGAAGAAATCTGCGTGACCGGTGCAAGTCTCTATCAACGCGGCTATACGGTGGGCAGCGCGGGCAACATCAGCGCGCGCCTTGACGACGGCTGGCTGATCACGCCGACCGATGCCTGTCTCGGCCGGCTCGATCCCGCCGATATCGCCAAGGTCGATTTCGCCGGCAATGCGGTGTCCGGCGGCAAGCCGTCGAAAACGCTGGCGCTGCACCGGGGCATCTATGCACGCAACGGCGAGGCACGCGGCATCGTCCACACGCATTCGACGCATCTGGTGGCGTTGACGCTCGCCGGCGTATGGCACGACGACGATGTTCTGCCGCCGATTACGCCGTACTACGTGATGAAAGTGGGTCACGTCCCCCTGATTCGTTATAGGCGCCCCGGCGACCCGCAAGTGGCCGAGCAGATCGCCGCACTCGCCGGCACCGTTCGTGCGGTTTTGCTCGAGCGCCTCGGCCCGGTGGTGTGGGAGCGCTCGGTGGCGCAGGCGTCGTATGCGCTTGAGGAGCTCGAAGAGACCGCTCGCCTGTGGCTGATGACGAACCCGCGACCCGTGCCGCTCGACGATGCGGCGCTCGAAGAACTGCGAACCGTATTCGGTGCGCGCTGGTAGACGCACACGCCATCGCGAGATCTTGTGCCCGGAGCATGCATTCATTGCTGCTTGCGCACGCTGAACGAAACCGCTTTAAAGGAGTTGCTGCCATGCCTCGCTTTGCTGCCAACCTGACCATGATGTACAACGAGCACGCTTTCCTCGATCGTTTCGCCGCAGCGGCAAAAGACGGTTTCACCGCGGTGGAGTTTCTGTTTCCCTACGATTTCCGTGCCGGAGAAATCAAGGCGCGGCTCGAAGCGAACGGCCTGACTCAGGCGCTCTTCAATGCGCCGCCCGGCGACTGGGCCGCGGGCGAACGCGGCATCGCTTCGCTGCCGGGGCGCGAAGACGAATTTCGTCGCAGCATCGAAACCGCGCTCGATTACACGCGCGTGCTCGGCAATCGCAAACTGCATGTGATGGCGGGTTTGATCGGCGCGGATCAATCGCGGGCGAAGCATCGCGAGGTGTATCTGAAGAATCTCGCCTATGCCGCCAAGGCCGCGCAAGAAGAGGGCATCACCGTCGTGATCGAGCCGATCAATACGCGCGATATGCCGGGCTTCTTTCTGAATCGCCAGGATGACGCGCAGGCGATTTGCGCGGAAGTGGGCGCACCGAATCTCAAGGTGCAGTTCGACTGCTATCACTGCCAGATCGTCGAGGGCGACCTTGCGGTGAAGCTTAAACGCGATATGGCCGGCATTGGTCACATTCAGGTCGCCGGTGTGCCGGAACGCCATGAGCCCAATATCGGCGAACTGAATTATCCCTACCTGTTCGATCTGATCGACACGCTAGGCTACGACGGCTACATCGGTTGCGAGTACCGGCCGCGGGCCGGCACCTCGGCTGGGCTCGATTGGCTTAAGCCGTATCTGAATGCCGCGCGCTAGCAAGCGACAGAGCAGCCGATCAAGCAAGGACAAAGCACATCATGAAAGTACTGATTACCGGCGGTGCAGGTTTTCTCGGCCAGCGTCTCGCGCGTGAACTGTTGACGCGCGGTTCAGTGAAGGATGAACACGGCAAGCCGCAAGCGATTACCGAGCTGGTGCTGCTCGACGTGGTGCACGGAAGCGATTTCGGCGACACGCGTGTACGCACGGAAGTGGGCGATATCGCCGAGCGCAGCGTGCTCGAGCGCGTGATCGACGACAAGACGTCGGCCATCTTCCATCTTGCCGCGATCGTGAGCGGGCAGGCCGAGGCGGATTTCGATCTCGGCATGCGCATCAATCTGGACGCATCGCGCCTGCTGCTGGAAACGTGCCGGCAACGCGGGCATGCGCCGCGTGTGGTGTTCACGAGTTCAGTGGCCGTGTATGGCGGCGATCTGCCCGAAGTCGTGCAGGACGACACCGCGCTGAATCCGCAATCGTCGTACGGCGCGCAGAAGGCGATCGCGGAGTTGTTGCTCAACGACTACACGCGGCGGGGTTTCGTCGACGGCCGGGTGTTGCGCCTGCCCACGATTAGCGTGCGCCCGGGCAAGCCGAATGCGGCGGCCTCGTCGTTCGCGAGCGGGATCATTCGCGAGCCCCTGAACGGCGAAGCGGCGGTATGCCCGGTAGCGGGCACGACGCGTTTGTGGCTGCTGTCGCCGCGCAAGGCCATCGAAAGCCTGATCGCCGGACTCGAAATCGATGCCGCTGCGCTCGGCAACCAGCGCGTGCTGAATCTGCCGGGGATTTCGGTGAGCGTCGACGAAATGGTGGCGGCGCTGCGTGAAGTCGCGGGGGAAGAGACCGCGAAGCGGATCGTGTGGCAGCCGGATGCGCGGGTTGAGAGGATCGTCGGCAGTTGGCCGGGGCAGTGGGATCCCTCGCGTGCCGAACGGCTCGGGTTGACCGGCGACCACAGCTTCGCCGATGTGATTCGCGGCTATATCGCCGACGAGGGTATTCAGATCCGCTGATAACGCGCGTGCTGGGGCGGGTATTTCAACGGCATCCCGGACCGGACAGCAGAACGACCCAAAGCCTCGTGCCGACAGGCGTAAGAACACGCTTGCCGGCACGAGCGCGTCAATCTTCAGACCTTTTGACTGGTCATGGCTAAACGCCGCCGGCCTGCAGATATTCCCTGGTCCGAGGCCGGCTTTGCTTGACATGGTTTCAGGCACACGCCTATTATCGAGTCTAGTTGTTCGATATATGACCTTGTGTTCGTATATAGAACAAATGGCCGCAGTCCTGAGCCCATCGTTCACCATCCTGCGCTAAGCTGATCTGTCGCGACGGCTGCCATGTGACCGTTCCCGTTGCGTCAACCGGGTCGATACCGCACGGTATCCAGCGCGCGTCACGCGCAAGCGGCCGGCGTCACGAACCGATATCCGCTAGCGGCGCAGCGCATGCAGCACATCAACTGGAGACATCACATGACCGAAGCATTCCTGTGCGACGCGATTCGCACCCCCATCGGCCGCTATGCGGGTTCGCTGTCGTCGGTTCGCGCCGACGATCTGGGCGCGGTGCCGCTCAAAGCGCTGATGGAGCGCAACAAGGACGTCGACTGGAACGCGATCGACGACGTCATCTACGGCTGCGCGAACCAGGCCGGTGAAGACAACCGCAACGTCGCGCGCATGTCGCTGTTGCTGGCCGGTTTGCCGCAAGGTGTGCCGGGCTCCACGGTGAACCGCCTGTGCGGCTCGGGCATGGACGCGGTCGGCATTGCCGCACGCGCGATCAAGTCGGGCGAGGCTGCGTTGATGCTGGCCGGCGGCGTCGAAAGCATGAGCCGTGCGCCGTTCGTGATGGGCAAGGCCACCAGCGCGTTTTCGCGCCAGGCCGATATCTTCGACACGACGATCGGCTGGCGTTTCGTGAACCCGTTAATGAAGCAGATGTACGGCGTCGATTCGATGCCCGAGACTGGCGAAAACGTCGCGACCGACTACAAGATCAGCCGTGCCGATCAGGACGCGTTTGCGCTTCGCAGTCAGCAGAAAGCGGCACGTGCACAACGCGACGGCACGCTCGCGCAGGAAATCGTCGGCGTGACTATCGCGCAGAAGAAGGGCGATCCGATCACGGTGTTGCAAGACGAACATCCGCGCGAAACCAGCCTTGAAACGCTTGCCAAACTGAAGGGCGTGGTGCGCCCGGACGGCACGGTCACGGCAGGCAACGCGTCGGGCGTGAACGACGGCGCAGCGGCGTTGCTGCTTGCCAACGAAGAAAGCGCGAAGCGCTTCGGCCTCACGCCGCGTGCACGCGTGCTGGGTATCGCAACGGCAGGCGTCGCGCCGCGCGTGATGGGCATCGGCCCGGCGCCGGCCACGCAGAAGTTGCTGGCGCGTCTGAACATGACCATCGACCAGTTCGACGTGATCGAACTGAACGAAGCATTCGCCTCGCAAGGTATTGCTGTGCTGCGCACGCTCGGCGTCGCGGACGACGACGCGCGCGTGAATCCGAACGGCGGGGCGATCGCGCTCGGCCACCCGCTCGGCATGAGCGGCGCGCGTCTGGTGACCACCGCGATGTATCAGTTGCACCGCACGCAAGGCCGTTTTGCGCTGTGCACGATGTGTATCGGTGTCGGTCAAGGCATCGCGATCGCGATCGAACGTGTGTGATGGTTTAGCGCGTGTGCAGGGAAGCGCTGAGGCATCTTGAGTGTCGACGCTTCGCGTATGGCGACTCCTGTAGCCGCATCATGAACGGCCCCTTCGCTCAGGCGACGGGGCTGTTTTATTTTGCGCAGCGCGTTGATTCACCGGCTATTGAATTGATGTTTAATCGGTGTTAATGCGACTTTATATTGCGTTGCGGCGAATGTCGTCGATAAAAGAATAATGAAACCATCGGGCTGTCATGCAGTATGCGTTTAATGCTTTATGCATAGTATGAATTGTCGCCCTATATAGATAGGTCTGGCAGGTAAAGCAGTGCTGTCAACCCGCTAGACGCCGCTGAGACGCCACACTGCGGCATTTCGCAACATGTCGTTCACTGATTTGAAAATCACAATATAAACAGTCGTAGCTTCTTGTAAGGCATGTACAATCGTTGCGCCGTACCCATTTACTCATTGTCACCCTGAAGCTGTATGCATTCGCGGCGTTAATCGGCATCCTGCGGTTTTAGATCGCCGTAACGCCAGATCGAACAATTTCTCGAGGAGAGAGTAAATGAAGGCAGCGACGATTGGAGCAGCGTTGATGGTAGCGGCTTTCGCCGCGGCGCAACCGGCGTGGGCGCAAGATGCGATGGCCAGTGCCGCGCAAGGCATTGTCAGCGCGGTGCAACCGGTGCATGTGAAGGCGCAGATCGTCGGTATCGATCAGGGCAGCCGCACGCTCACGCTCAAAGGGCCGGGCGGCAACGCGGTGGTCGTGCTGTACAAGAATGCGTTGCTGGTGAAGGCCGAAAAGGTCACCGGCCCGGACAAGGGCATTCGTGAGCGCGTCGATACGCAAGTGTATGCCCCGGCCTCGGGCGGCTTTGCATCCGCGCGCCAGATCGAGGTGCTCGCCACCGTGCAGAAGATCGATCACAAGAAGCGCCTCGTCACGCTGCGCGGCGCGTATCAGACGCAAACGCTCGAAGTCGGACCGGACGTCGATCTGAAGGGCGTCAAGGTCGGCGATACGGTTCACGCGGTATTCGTTTCGGCAGCGGCCGTGCAGGTGACGCCGCAATAGGCGGCACAGTCAATGTCATGCCAGTAAGCGGCACACGTTCAAGCAGTATCAAGCAGCCGCGCAACACGGCATGACTGGCTCCTCGCAGCCGGCATGGCTAATCGGCAAACACCCCTCATCGCAGGGGTGTTTGCTTTTGTACGGTACGAAAGTCGACCATCGAGTTGCGAGGGGGCACGCTATCGAGTCGCCGGTGCCCCCAGGCCCAACCATGCGAGCCGCCCCAGCCATCGCCTGACGAAACCGCGTCTGGCAGGCAGCGCGCAACTCAACGACACGCGCGCGCTGCGTTCGCTATCCGTGCTGAGCCACACGCGTTCGCCGCGCTGCAGCCGGAACTCGTTGCCCGGTTCGAGCCAATGATCGTAAGGCGAGTTGACGCGCGTGAGCCATAGGCGCGCGCCTTGAACACTGAGCGTGCTGTCGGCGTCGACACGCCACGTCAGCGTTGCGCCTCGCACTACGGAAAAATGTACGACTACCTTCGGCAGACGCTCGTCCGGTTGATATGCAGACAGACTTGAGTCGTCATCCATGCACTGCGGGCTTGCCTGATCCATCTTGCTCTCCGTCATCGAGCCGGCGGACGGAGGCACCTATAAAACAAAAGGCCCCTTCCGTTACCGGCGGGGCCTTTGGGTCTTGTTTGCAGATTCAGACTGCTAACGCGCACATGCTCCCAAACGCCTGCCGATGATGGCATGCATTGTTGGGTTTTTAATCGCGACTGCGATGGAGGTGTGCGTCAACATGCGAATGAGTGTGCCGTTTTGCCGCATGTCTTGTCAATAAAAAAATCGCAATGGATTCAAACGACAACACGAGGCACGCAGGGGCGGCTCGCTTTGCTTGCTGAGACGCTGACGCGGATTTGCGCGGCGAGTGCGCTTCGCAATGCGTAACGCTTGCGACGGGTTGCGTTGCCGGTATCGTCGCCCTGACGTTCGGCCAGATAGCGCGCCGGCGGCGCGAGAACGAACCAGCCATTCCAGCGCGCGAGCGCTCCGCACTCGATCGACAGCCGATCGTAGTCTGCAGCCACGCGACGCTTTCTCAGGCAATAGCGCCAGTTCGCATAGATGTGCGCCTGCTTCGAGACGATGAAGGTGCCGCCTGCATCGAGCGCCGCGGCGACACATTGCGCGAGATAAATCACCAGCACTTTCGGCCGCAGTCCATACCACCGTTTGGTGAGCGCGCGAAACAGCTCGCGGCCGTTGATCGAAGTGTCCGGACCCTGGACGGAGCCGATGCAAAGACGTGGTCGCCGCACTTTGCCGCCGAGATAGGCGAGGCTGAAGGTACAGGAGACAATGCGCCGGTCCCGCGCATCGCGGATGCACAAGGTCCAGTCGCCTTCCTTCTGAAACTGTTCGATCGACTCGAGCGACACGTGCCAGCGCTCGGCGCCTACCTCGAACGATGCGATCGGCGCCGAGCCGGCTGCGGTGATGCGCGCGGCGAGTTGCGGCACGCGCTGCTGGGTCAGCGCATGATGATCGAGGCTCGCCGTGAGGCGTTCGCGCGGACTGAAGCGGGTATGGAGGAACGGCCGATGCATGCGTTCGAGCGCGGTGGGATGGCGTCGCACCAGATCTTGCAAGGGTGAGATGGCGCAGCCTTTGAGCCATACTTGCGTCGAACGCCACGACAGGAGCGAGCGCAGCCACAATCGCACGCGGCGCCAGCGATGAAACACGCTGGTGCCGGGATAGAGTGCATGAGCGGCTTGCTGAATGACCGCAAAGGACGCAGTGGCTCTCGCGAACCACGGCGAGCGGGCGCGAGCCCCCTGGTTGGAAACGGTCGTCATGGCAGATCCCTTGGCTATTTCAACGAGGCGATGCAAGTGGCGGGGATCGCGCTTCCGTGTCGAATTACTTGAGTGTTTGTCGAGTTTTGTCGCGCGTGTCGCATGATGTGCGGCGCATCCGCTATGCTGTGCGTCGAGCCGCCTCGTCCGCCTCTTCCGGCTCGTTGCCGGCCGGGTCCGCGCCGTGCGGATGCGTATGTAGAGCGGCGCCATCGCTTGCTGGCCGTGCAGCGCGCCGTACCGTTGCCGGCCGCTATTAAATCAGTTAGCCCTGAACGATTTGTCCATGCCATTCCGGATCCTGCTTGTCGAAGACGATGACCGCCTGTCCGCGCTGGTCGCTGGTTATCTGCGCAAACACGAATACGAAGTCGAGACCGTGCTGCACGGCAACGACGCCGTGCCGGCAATTCTCAAGCGCCGCCCGGACCTGGTGATTCTCGACGTGAACCTTCCCGGCAAGGACGGGTTCCAGATTTGCCGCGAGGCGCGCGAGCAATTCGACGGCGTGATCATCATGGTGACCGCGCGCGATGAGCAGTTCGACGAAGTGCTGGGCCTCGAATTCGGTGCGGACGACTACGTGCATAAGCCTGTCGAACCACGCGTGCTGCTCGCGCGCATCAAGGCGCAACTGCGCCGCGTGAGCGCACGCACGCCGGAGGCCGGCCGACCGGAGAGCTATACCTTCGGCAAGTTCGAGATCAGCCGGGCCAGCCGCACGGTCAAGCTGCCGGACGGCAGTCTGCCCGATCTGACATCGGCCGAATTCGATTTACTGTGGGCCTTGGTGAGTTGCGCGGGCGAGGTGGTGAGCCGCGACGAGCTGATGCGGCAACTGCGCGGCATCGAATTCGACGGCCTTGACCGCACGATCGACGGCGGCATTTCCAAGCTGCGCCGCAAGCTGCATGACGACGCCGGCACCCCGCAGCGCATCAAGACGATACGCGGCAAGGGCTATCAGTTCAGCAAGCTGGCATGGGATTGAAGACGCATGCGGCGGTTGCAGTCGCGGTTGAGTTGCGGTTGCAATTCGGCTGAGTCGGCATTGAGTTTCAGTCGAGTAATACGTCGAAATATCGGCCGACAAAACTCCACAAACGCGGCAGCAAATCGACAGTCACGCGAGACGGGGATGATTAGCATCGCAAGCTTGTGTAATGACAGGCTTATCGATGTCCGCTCGCGTTTCCCCACTTTCCCGCCATGCCGTGTTGATGATTCACGGCTTGGGTGGCACACGCCATGATTTCGGCGCGCTCGACCGCAAGTTCGAGCAGATCGGTTGCGACGTACATTTGCCGTCGCTGCCGGGCCACGGTTCGAACCCTGACGCGTTGAGCCGCGTGACGTTGAGCGACTACATGCAGTTGCTGAGCCGCACCTACCGCGAACTGGTCAAACGTTATGAGCGAGTCGACGTGGCGGGCATTTCGATGGGGGCCTTGCTTGCATTGATGTTGAGTGCGCGCGAGCGCATGACGACAGGGCGCCTGATTCTGCTCTCGCCGCCGTTATTCCTCGACGGCTGGGGCGGTTCACGCCTGCGTCCATTGCGCTACTTGATGTATTGCGTGCCGGGCCTGCGCCGATTGATTCGCGTCCCGGAGGGCGACCCGTTCGGTATCAAGAACGCGCGCATACGCAACCTGATCCGCCGCCATCTGCAGAAGGGCAGTGGCGTCCACTATCCGTATGTGCCGTTGGCGGCGATCGAGCAGGTGGACTGGATGCGCTTCGCGGTGAAGCGAGCCCTGAGCCGCGTGACGTGCGAGACCCTGGTCATGCATTCCGAGGAAGACGAAGTGACGAGCATCCGCTCCGCGGAATTCGTGTGCGAACACTTGGGAAGCCGCGCCGTGACCTTCGTACGCTTGACCGACAGCTACCACATGATCACACTGGACAACGAACGAGACACAGTAGCGGAGCAAACCCTGGCATTCGTACAGAGGGCGTAAGGGACGAGCGGAAGAGCAAGCAAAAAAACGCAGCCCAGAGCAAAGCAAACCACGGTGCCGCACCGAAGGAACCGAGCTAAACTGCCGGTTGGTTTCAAGAAATACGCTTCGGCGCGCGCAGCGCCGCCGGAAGTATGGCGCCCTTGTCACTGGCGTATGCAGGTGCACGAACCCAGATTCCAGATGCACCACTACCCTGTGCAAACTACGGAACCCGCTTAGCAGGAGTGGTTTGAGCCGCTTTCTTTTGCCTACTTTTCTTTGCGGCATGCAAAGAAAAGTAGGTGCCGCCCCGCACAGGGGCAACACTAATAGACCACAACCGCATTAAAGAAATCGAAGAGAAAAAAATGCCACCCCCAGCGGAGCAAAAAAAACTAACTGCCTATCGCTATGGAAAATGGCGCTGGCACCGTTTCCGCCGCTCGTGGACGGACACACGAGCAGACAGAATCCCGAGCTGGTCGAGGCTATACCTACGTGTCTACACGCGCCTCCTGACACTGACAGTGCTGGTACTAGCAGCGTCGATAGCAACCCTAGCCCTGACACTAAAAACCTCACCATCAATCTGGCAAACCCTAACAACAGCAAAAGCATCAATCCCAATCGCATTGGCAACCCTACTGCTGCCAGCAGTCACCGCCTACCGCTGGATGCGCCCAGTCTGGCTAGACCTGGTAATGGTCCGCGAACGCGCAATAGACTTCACAGGCGGCCGCTTCAACACCCGCGCCCGCGAATCACACAGCGTCATAATCGGCCCACTGGCCCGCACACTAAACGCCCTGGCCGAACGCATGGAACGCCTGATCGCCGCGCAGCGCGAACTCACCAACGGCATCTCCCATGAATTGCGCACACCCTTGGCCCGCGTGCGCTTCGCGCTGGAAAACCTTCGCGAACCCGCGTCCGCGGCCGAATACAACAGCGCATTGGCGAGCATCGACCAGGACGTCACCGAGCTCGATGAGCTCATCGACATGAGCCTGACCTACGCGCGCCTCGAATACAGCTCCCTGCAATCGAACCTCGAATCCACGTTGCTCACGGCATGGTTCGACAGCCAGGTCACCGACGCCACGCTGCTTTACGCGGACAAGCAACTCGTCCCGCAAGCAGACGTCGACGCATCGCTACGCGTGGTGATGGACAAACGCCTCATGTCCTACGCAATGCGAAACTTGCTGCGCAACGCCGGTAAATACGCACACTCGCGGATCATGGTCGGCCTGAGCGTCAAGCACGGCAATGTGGAAATCTACGTGGAAGACGATGGCACAGGCGTGCCGCCCGACCAACGCGAACGCATTTTCAATGCCTTCGTGCGGCTCGATCGTCAGACTGGCGGCTACGGGTTGGGTCTCGCGATTACGCAACAGGTGCTGCGCGCCCACCATGGCCGGATCGCCGTGACTGATCCGTTGACGCTTGGCGGAGCACGCTTCGAAATGAGCTGGCCGGTGGGCACGGTGGCGTGAAACACACCGTACCCGCGCAGCTTCAATAGGTATGTCCCAACTGGAAGTAAAAGTTATGACGGCCGCCCGGTGCGAACGCTACGCCCAGATAGATCGGTCCGAATGAGCTGGTCATCGCGGTGAAGACCGTCACGCTGCGCTTCAGCGGCCCGCTGCCGAACTGCGAATCGCGGTTCCAGACGTTGCCGGCTTCAAGGCTCAGCCCGGCAAACAGACCGCGAATCGGCGAGGCATTGAACGTGGCAAGCTGATTCATATAGGTGATCTGACCGTACGCCATCGAGTTGCCGGACAGTTGGTCTGCAGCGTAGGCCGACAAATGCTGGAAACCGCCCAGCGTGAAGCCGAACGGATTCGTCAGATTGGTGCCGCCGAAGTCGTTACCGGCTTCGATGCTCGCGTTGATGCTGTGTCGTCCATAGCTTGCCGCGACAAGGCTCTTTCCGTATACCTCGGTGAAGCTGTCGCTGCCCGCGAACAACGAACGTTCCACGCGTAGTTCGCCGAAATAACCTTTGCGGGCAAACAGCGGATCGTCGAGCTGATCGATCACGAGGCGTGCGCGCGCGCTAAGCTGACGCCCATAGATATCGGGGAACAGCAGCGGCGAGTTAAACGCATCCTCGAGCGGCAAGTTGTATTGCGGCGACGCGAAACCATGTGCGTAGGCCACGCCGATACGGAAGTCGCCGAGACGGGCGAGTGGTACGCCGAAGTCGATCCCTGCGCGCTCGGTTTGCAAGCTGTATTGCGTGATCTTGACGTTGCCGGAATCGTCGTAGAGATTGGCATAGCGACGCTGAAACTCGAGATATGGCGCCACGTAATAGCCGAAAGAACTCGACAGTGGCTGCCGCAGCTCCGCGTGCAGGTCGATCAGATCGCTGCCGACGGTCCCGTCCACTCGCCCTTCGAGCCCTGACGAGGTGAGCCACGGCCGGCGATAACCGAGATGCAGCCGGAAGCCGCCTTCATCCGTCGAACTGCTCGACAAACCCAGCCCGAACAGCAGGAAATTCGGTCCCCACAGCTTCTGCTGTGCGGAGACAATGAGCGTGTGCGCGTCGCCGTCGTCGACGAGTTGCTGGCTTACGCTGTCGAAGTCGCCCGCGGTGGTGAGAGCCAGCAAGTCCTTGTTGAGCGCGACCGGATCGTAGACATCGCCGGTTTTGACATGCAGCGCGGCGCGAATGCGTGCCTCAGGTACGGAGCCCTGCGAGGCGATCTCGATCTGCGTGATCCGCACCGGATGCATTGCGGGCGCACCGTGCCGGGCGCGCCACGCGGCGTAGTCGGCGGGCGAAAGCGCCAGATGCTGAAGCTGCGGCATGGCCGCGCGCGTGGCAGCGGCGCCGGCGGCGATGGCCTGGCTCGCATTGGCGAAATCGGTGAAACTCAGCGAGCCGAGCGCCGGTTCGATCAGGACGTCACCGGTCTGCAACTGTTCACGTTGCCGCGCAACGTTCTGGTGAATCAGAATGCCGATCATTTGCTGCATCACGTCGGCGGGCGAAGCCAGCGCATCCAGTGGCCGCAGCGGCGAGCCGATATCGACCGCGATCACGACTTTCGCGCCCATGTCGCGCGCCGTTTCGATGGGCAGATTGCTGACGATGCCGCCGTCCACCAGCGTGCGCCCGTCGATATCGGCCGGCGCGAACAGGCCGGGCAATGCCATGCTGGCGCGAATTGCCTGCGGCAGCGAACCGCGATCGAGCACGACCTTCTGGCCGGTGCGCAGATCGGTTGCGATCGCGCGATAGGGGATCGGCAGCCGGTCGAACGAAACGTTGCCTGGCACGGCGGACGTCCAGTCCTGCAGCAGCGCTTGCAGACGATTGCCCTGGACGAGCCCGACCGGCAAGCGGAAACCATTGGCGCCGTAGCCGAGCGAAAGGCTGTTCACATACAGCCGCTCGTCTTCACGACGCGACTGCGGCAGATCGGCACGCTCGGTGACGTCGAACGCGATGTCCGCGAGATTGATGCCCGCGAGGCGGTTTTGCATGTCCTGCGCCGTCATACCGCTCGCGTACAGGCCGCCGACCACGGAGCCCATGCTGGTGGCGGCGATGCAATCGACCGGGATGCGGTTTTCCTCGAGCACCTTCAGTACGCCGAGGTGCGCATAGCCGCGCGCGCCGCCGCCCGACAGCACGAGACCGACGGAGGGGCGGCCGACGGGCCCGGCTTCTGCGCTGCACGCGGATTCGGCTGCGAGAGCGGGGCGTGCGAAGGTGGCGATCCCACACGCCAGCAGCACCACGGTGCAGCGCAAACGAAGAACGATGGGCTGGCGACGCGTGTGCGCCGCCGTTTGTTGAAGTTGTTCGCTCGCCAACGCTCGACTCATCGGTTTTGATGCAGAAAGAAAACCGAGAGATTACATGGTTTTGTCCCGGTAAAAACAGGTGATTTGGTGAAAACGCGCGTTTGCGAAAAAACGTAGTCCTGATGCTTTTTATCCTGCCTCGCGGCGCAATACGTGTTGTGACCGTGAGCGCGGTCCCTGAAACACGTCCCGCGTTCTTCGCCGCTAGCGACGCATCAAAGCTCGCACGGCCCTTGCCGCCATCGGATGCCCCAGATCTGATGCAACGAAATGAGCCACTTTGCGTTCGGCGAGGTTGATCGTTACGTAGTCGTTCGGCGCTTTCGTGTTGAGGCCGTCGGACGCCGAGTGATACTCGATACGCAACTGCGTCGCGGTGACAACCACGCGCAGATAGCCGTAGTTGGTGTCGTCATAGTTTTCCAGCACGACCTGATCGGTGGTGGCCGACGCCGCCTGCATGATTTGCGGCGCGCGGATGGCGGGCGCACCTTGTGCGGCGAGCTTGACTAAACCGTGTCCGCCGTTACCGCACACGAGGTAGGGAATCTGCGTGCCGTCCGCATTTCGCGTACGCGTGAAGCGCTGATAATTGTGTGCATGGCCGGACAGAAACGCATGTGGCCACACACCGTTGGCTTCGCACACCTTGTCGATCTGCGCCAGCATATCGACGCTCGATCCGTGTCCGCCTGCGCTGTACGGCGGATGATGATCCGCGATCAGCAGTGCGCCGGTGAACTGCTCGGCTTTGACGCGCTTGAGCGCGGCGTCGAGAAAGTCGAGCTGAGTACTCCCGATCTTCGGGTCTGAAATCACACCGGGATCTTCGAGCGTATTGCTGTAAATCACCAGCACGCGCACGAACGGCGCCTCGAGCGTGAAGAAGACGCCGGGCTGGATTTGCGCGGTGCGCGACAAGCCGCCGGCTTCTGGCGTAACGGCGAACGTCTCCGCGCAAAAATTTCGCAGGAACGCAGTGAGACTCGCGGCGTGCGCTTCCGGCGAAACCATCCCGTCATGATTGCCGACGCAGGCGAGGATCGGCGCCGGATAGTCTCGATACGGTTCGTAAAACTGATCGTAATAGTACTGGCTCTCGCCAAAGCTATAGACGACGTCGCCGAGCAGCAAGGCAAATTGTGGCACCTCGCTGGCGTTGGCTTCGTTGAAATCGGCGGTCAATTTGTCGGCCACTTCGTTCTGGGTGGCCGGACCTTTCGTATTGCCGCAATCTCCCAGCGCGTGAAACACCAGTTGTCCGGCGGCTGTGATCCTGTCGATGGCGGTTGCGTTGCCGCCCATGACCTCGGCCAGCGTGAGTTGGGGTTCGACGCGGCCTCTCGGCGCAGGAAACGGCAACGGAAACAGTTTGTGCTCCGCATTGAGCTTGTCGATTTCCTTGTAGGCCGCATCGTCTGATGGATGAGGCACACGAAACACCGTCGGGTCCGCGGTCGGTTGGGGCTGTGCGAACACGGGCTTGTCCAGCATCCGGGAACGGAGTGCCGTCGCGCCGACGGTCGCCACGGGCTGGTTCGAGCCGCTGGCGAGCGCAGTAGCCTTTTTGCCGGGTGCCGCTGCCTTGCCGCGCGACTTTGGTTTGCCTTCTGCTTTCGCCGTGCTTTCTTTTGCCTTGGCCTGGGATTTCGACTCGCGTTTTGCCGACATGACCACCTCTTGAGGAAGAGTAAGCGGGGGATACGCAAGCGGCTTTCGCCGTTGCGTTCATCGAACCCTACGACATGCGTATTTCGGAAAAGTGTCGTGGCGGTGTCGAAGCTGGCCTGCTGACGCGCTTGCGCCCCACGCGCGACACGGGCGGAGGCTGCCCTGAAACACTTTATGTCAGCTTATGTCACGGCGCCTCCGAATCGCCCGCAAAGCCTTGCCCTGCGGGCCTCTGTCATGGTGAAACAGGGTGACATATCTTCGCTGCTGATTAAATCCAGGCGTCCTTCTATAGTCCGTTTGTCGCCACGCCGCAGTGAGCAGAAGTGGCCCGAAATCAAGAAGGACATACCGTGAAAAACTGTTCGTTCGTCGTCGCAGCCACCGCCGCTTCCCCTGCCTCCGTGACACCCGCCGCATCCGTACGTGGCGCGCTGCGCAAGCTCGCGCTTACCGCAACCGTTACCGTGCTCGCGCTCAGCAGCGCTTCCGCTTTCGCCTGGTCGCAGCACGGCACCGCCTACACGTCGCGTGGCACCTATAACGGCGCGCGTTACGGCTCGTGTGGCGGCGGTAGCTGTTCGCATGCTGGCGGCGTGGCCGGCCCCTACGGCGGCGTGGCGACCAACACCGGCACGGTGACCCGCAACGCGCCGGGCCAGTTTTCGAATTCGGGCACCGCGACCGGACGCTACGGCAATCAGGTCCAGCACGCCGGCGACACCAACTGCGCGGGCGGCACGTGTTCGCACACCGGCACCCTCACCGGACCCGACGGTAAAACAGCCACGACCTCAGGCGATGTGACCAAAACCGCGCCCGGCCAGTATTCGTCATCCGGGTCGGTCACGGGCTCGAACGGCAACACGGTCAACCACTCGGCATCGACCAACTGCGCGGGCGCGTCGTGCTCACGTTCCGGCACGGTGACCGGGTCTGATGGCGGAACCGTCAATCATTCCGGCACGGCAACGCGTGTAGCACCGGGCGTCGTTACAACGTCGACGAGCACGACGGGCACGCATGGCAACACCGTGACGACAAGCGGAACGGTCACGACTACCGGAGTCGTCACGACGGGCAGCACGACGGTGGTGGTTGCACCGAAGCCGGTTGTTGTCGTACCGCCTCCAGTCGTTGTTCCGCCGGCGGTTGTGTATGTGCCGCCGCCTCCGGTTGTCTACGTTCCGCCGCCCCCGCCGCCTGCTGTGTATGTCGCGCCGCGTGTTGTCTATGTGGCTCCTGCGCCGCGCCCTGTCGTGTGGGTGCCGGGGCACTGGGTGGGGAATGTCTGGGTGCCGGCGCACTGGTCATGAGTGAAAACGTGCGAGCGAGAACCGGCGAGGAGGCCGGCCGGACCGGTCCGCAGTGGAAGAGCGAGAAGGGAAGTGCTCAGACGCTGCGGCCACGTTTCAACGCGGTATGCACACGGACGCTATGCAAGGTAGGTGTGTTGGCAACGATGATCGTCGCAATAGGGATGGCGATTGCAGTCGGTGAGGGCGTCGCAAGCACCGAAACACCGGCTGTGCACCGAGCGATTGAACCTGAACAGGACTGTTCGGCGAAATACGCAGCGTTGCTCGACCTCGCCGAATTGGCGAGACGTGACGGCAAGTCATCCGAAGTTGTGATGCGTGGACTGAGCGACCGCGGCGGCGCAATGGGCGACTGTTTGCCGACTGGCGGGAACGTCGCGGCGAGGTAAACGAAACGCGCGAATGGCCGGAGCAGCCATTCGCGCCTGTCAAAAGCAGTCCTCCAGAGAAGGCACGCCTTTGACCAATGGCCGGCCGCTACCGGCCCTGTTGCTGCAGATACTGTCTGACGTCGCTCATGGTCACACTTCCTTTGTGGCTGGTGTCGATCTGATCGAAGTGCTTGGCGACGTAGCCGAGCCCCGCGGTCTGAGCCTGCGTTTTCGTGACCGCGGCGCCATTGCTGAGGGCCGTGTTCGCCCCCAGTCGCGCTTCAAGCCGCTGCTGAGCTTCCTGCTGGAGAGCTGTGCCGGTCGTCGGCGTGACGGGAGCAGCACGGTTTTGAGGAAAGAACGGACCGTCGACTCCCCTGGCCCCGTTTGGCGGCGTCGCCGGCGCTACCGCTTGCGGCGGTAACGCATGCGCGCTGCCAATAAAGCAGCCGAGGACGATCAACGGGGAGACACGCCGCAACATATCGAAAAGGGACATGATGACTCGCATTGATTGAGTGAATAGAGTATCGCGAACGAGGCACATCGCGTCAGTTCAGTCAGGGTGCCGTGGCTTGCGCCGTGGCAGTAGCGGTCGGCTGACTGGCGGGGCTCTCGTCGCGCCACGGCGGCGGCAGCGTCCAGAGGGCGAGCGCATCCGGAAGCGGCGTGCCGCGGTAGAACCGCACCAGATCCCGTTTCATCAGCGGGCGGGCGACGTCATCCAGATAGATCATATGTCCGCCCTGGAAGAAGTTGACCTGCAAGTCCGGATTCAGACCGGGTACCGTCTGCAGCCGTGCCAGTTGCTTCTCGGTATTGAAGAACGGTGTGGCCAGATCATGAAAGCCGTTTTCCGCGAGTACCTTCAATTGCGGGTTGAGCGTTAGCGCGCCCAGCAGATCCGGAATCGTGTCGGGCAGGGGTTGGCCATCATGCGAGAAATCCCATACCTGGATGATGTTGTCGTTCAGCGGCAAATAGGTCGCGTTCGGCGCTGTGTATCCCAGGTAGTCAGGCATCTGCGTAGCCAGAGCCGTGGTGAACGGCTGGGAGATCAGGATGTCGGACGGGTCCCCGTCGTTTTGCAGCCGCGGATCCGAATTCGGCAATGACACGCGTCCGTCGTACCGGCCGATCGTCGTGCCAGGTATGAGGCTCGTCGAGAACGGGTTGGCGCCGAAGTAGCCTTGTAGCGCCTGCACGGTCAAGCTGGATGGCAAGGTCCACGACTGAAGCGTTTTTGCATTGGGAAACACCGGCGTACCCAGGGCGTCCGGTATACCGAGCTGACTGAGCACCCACGACTGCGAATACCGCCTGAACTTGTTGTATTCGTTCGTGACGAACAGGCTTGCCTGGTATGCGTAAAGGTCCTGATTAAGCGGCGCCGGCGACACCTGGTTGTAGTAAGCCGAGACTTCCGCGTAGGCGGGGAAATAGCCGGCCAGCGTATCCGTATCCAATGCCAGCGCGCTCGTCGAGTTCGTGATGGCGACGGCCTCGATCGCATCCGCGAAATAGTTCAGGATTGCAGATTGAAGGACGATGCCGGTCAGATGCACGCCTGCCGATTCGAGCGCCAATGCGAGCATGTCGGTGCGCGGCGTGCCGTACGACTCGCCGTACAGATAAATCGGCGAGCTGCTGCGACTGTTGACCGTCAGATAGCGCTGGATAAAGTCGCGCATGATGTTGACGTCGGCGTCGGTCGTCCAGTACTTCTGGTTCGTATTCGGCAGAATCGCCTCGGAAAGACCTGTTCCGGGCGGGTCGATGAAGACCATGTCCGTGGTGTCGATCAGGCTCTCCTTATTGTCGACGAGCGGATAATTCGGCCAGTTCCCGAACACCGGGTCGGGCGTGGCGACCCGCGTCGGCGCGAACGACCCGAGCCGCAGCCAAATGGAAGAGGATCCCGGGCCGCCGTTGTAGACGAACGTGACAGGTCGCGCCGAGCCGTTCGTACTCGGCACGGTGTACGCGACATAGGACATCGTGGCTTCGGGGCTGCCGCTCGAATCGGTGGCCGTCAAATGGCCGGTCGTGGTGGTGTAGTTGATCGGTGTTCTGCCTTGGGTCCACTGGTAATGCATGACTGCAGCTTTTTCGGAGGCTTGAGCCGGTGCGAGGCCATCTGTGGCATTCCCCGAATAGGCGACCGGGTCGATATAGGTTTGATTGGCCGTTGGCGCTTGCGACTGCGCGGCGGCCTGCGCGCTGAGTTGCTGATTCGCTGCGGTCTGCTGCATGCTCACAGCCGTGCCGGAGGACGAACCGCCGTCCCCTCCGCCGCATCCGCCGAGAAGCAGGATCGCGACCGTTAATGTTCCCAGACTCGTTCCCAGGCCCGGCAGCCTGTTTTGGCGATGTTGGCTATTGCCGGAAAGACGCTCGTCTTGTTTCATCTCTATCCTTGGTGGTGGGTTCAGATACCGTTTCACAAAGGCAGCTATCGCCGATGAAGATATATCGGAGTTCGAAATATTAGTGATGCATCGTCGGCATGCAGCGGTGAGACCAACTTACTTCAAAGCGCATAGATTCAGATCTCTATGCAGTATGCGTAGAATAACTAAATATCCGATTTGGATATTCCGGTTCTTTTCGGGGCATATTTCCGCAATCGGAAATTCGTATATTGGCGGCAGATGAAAAATAGGTGACGCCACTGGCGTTTGTCAAGGATGTACCGGATTTCCGTAATTGCAACTTCGGGAAATTGTGCTTGAAGTCGCGTAAGAGCCGGCCAGTCCGGGCGTCGCGCCCGTGTGAGTTAATCGATTATTTATTACGAGGTTAAATATGTTTGTTTGTTAATCGTAATAATTAAAATGTACTGATCATCCGCTTCTGGCGCCGGATGCCGGCAGGCGGTTATTCGGCTTCGGCCAGCACGAGCGGGAACCGGATTTCGAACTTCGTCCCAACGCCTTCGTGTGACGCAAAATCGATCCGACCGTTCAGCACGCGGCAGAGCTCCTTGACGATCGCGAGGCCGAGGCCCGTGCCAGGAATATCGTCGCCTGCAGCGCGCTCGAATTCGTCGAAAACGCGGTTCGCGTCCGAAGGAGCGATACCCACGCCGGTATCCGACACGCGAATCGACCAGTGCTCCGCATCGGCCATGGCGAAGGCAAGTTCGATCTCGCCGGACTTCGTGTACTTCGTCGCGTTGGAGAGCAGATTGACGGCAATCTGCTTAAGCTTGAGACGACTGGACGTGACTACGGATAGCGCCGGATCGAACGCTGCGCGTAACTTCAGTCCTTTGGCCTCGATGGCCGGGCGCGAGGAGGCGACGAGTTCGTCGTAAAGCGCATGCAGCTCAACCGGCTCGAATGTGTTCGGCGTGCTGTCGCCTAGCACAACGGAGTACTCGACCATCTGGTCGACGAGTTGCTTCATATCCGAGGCTTGCCGGTTGGCCAGCGTCAGCGCCATATCGGCCTTTGAAGGCGCCCGTTCGATCAGTTGCAACGCAATCGAAAACGCGTTCAGGAAATTGCGCAGATCGTGGACCACGCTGCGGGTGATCTGCATGCGCGACTCGTAAAGATCTCTGACCAGGCGCTGCTTGAGCGTCAGTTCGTGATTGGCGCGCTCGAGCCTGCCGGTGTACTCATCGATCTTGCGGTCCCGTTCGCTGACCACCTCCTTGATCGACGTGAGCGTCACCATGCTGAGTGTTTCCGCGATCAGGCGCCGCGCCCGTCCTTCATGGCGGCGCGTGAACGTGCTGTCCTGGTCGGCGAATTCTTCCAGCGCGTCAGCGAGCACCTGATGGAACAGATCGAGTTCGCGCACGAGTTCCTCGATCCGGTAGCCCTGACGCCAGCGGACCAGGCCGTGTTTTCTCGCATCGCGTTCGATCGCCGGCTCGACTCGTTCGAGATCTTCGACGTCGAGCGCAAGGCATAGTCCTTCGAGAAGGTCCGGCAAGTGATCGGCGAGCTGTTGATAGGTGAGCTTGTCCGCTTCGACGAGGTCGACATCGCCGAAAACGGTTTTCATCCATTGCGCGGTCAGGCGCGTCCGCTGCTCGCGAACGAAATCGGCAAATTTGCGCAGCGGGCTAACGCGTGTTTCGGTCATATTGGCTACATCGGTGTGAAGTTTCTAACAGAAGTTTCTGCCTCATTATGGCCGCAATTGCTGATTGTGGAACACGCTCTTGCGTAACCCGGGCCAGATGAACACGAGGTTCAACCCGGCGGTCCCGATGTTGTTGTTCAAGCGGCTTCGTGTCCGGCAATCTTTGCCGTTCGGGCGCGTGGGAGTGAAGGTAACGGTTCGACCTTACCGACAACGAACAGATACGACAGGGCACCGACCACGCATAGCGAGCCCGCAACCATCAGCGGAATCACAAACGAACCCTTTGTGATCGCCAGCATGACCCCGGTAAATGTGGTGATGAAAATGCCGGCGAGATTCCCTGCAAAGTTCTGGATGCCGCCGAGCGACGCCACATGAGCGGGTGTCGGCGCCACTTCGCCAACCAGGGTCCATACATTGGCGCCGGCGAACGACAAGCAGGCTAACGACGCGGCTGATCGTCAGTTTCACATGCGCATTGCCGAAGCGACCGGCAATGCGGTGCTGTTGCATATGGTCACCGCGATGTGGGACTGTGCGCGAAGCGATCCGCTGTGGGCCAAGATCGAGGAACACTTTCATACGCCGGCAATGCGTGCGGCGTCACAGGAAGATCATCAGCGTATCTTTGCTACCATCATGGGCCGCGATCCGGCGGCGGCGCGCGATGCGATGCAGGCGCATCTCGCGCGCGTGGTGGGGGAGTTTACTCGGGCGTGGCGATAAGCATGCGCACCTTTTTCGCTTGATGCGGCAGGTCTTCTGAACGTGCCATTTGCGTGTTCTTTTCGCACCACGCAATTTTTTATTTTTGACGCGGAATTTATTTTCGCCGTCATATGATTGCACTGTTCGTTTTCGGCAGCGCCTCGCGAGATGCGCCTGTGTAATTCAATTGAAAACCATGCTGTAGTCAGCACGCGCTATCGACACGTTATTCAATGCGCCACACGCAATAATCAACAAACAATATCGGATGTTTTCGCAATTCGCACGGCGCCGGCCTGCGAATGCGTTGCCTATCCGTTCGTAGACCCTGTTGGCGACCAACGCGCTAGCCAGTGGGAGTCGAACGCACACAATTGATTACGTCCATCACCGCTAAATCACGGAGCCAACAGGTATGAAAAAGTCTCTACTCGTGGTCGCGCTTTCCGGCGCCTTTGCTATTTCGGCGCATGCGCAAAGCAGCGTGACGCTCTATGGTCTCATTGACGCAGGATTGATCTACACGAACAATCAGGGCGGACATAGCAACTGGCAGGAAGTAACCAGTTCGACGCAAAACACGGTCTTCGGCCTCAAGGGTTCGGAAGATCTCGGTGGCGGCTTGCATGCGGTCTTCAAGCTGGAGCAGGGATTCCTTTTGAATAACGGCGCCCAGGCTTTCTCCGGCGATGGTTTCGGCTCTCAGGCGTGGGTCGGCTTGCAAAGCGATCCATACGGTACGGTGACGTTCGGCCGCCAGTTTGACGTGATGAACGACCTCGTCGGTCCGCTCACGGCGGAGTTCAATACGTGGGGCGGCAACATGGCTGCGCATCCGTTCGAAAACGATAACCTTGCCGGCAATTCGGTCGTTTTCAACAACACGGTCAAGTACACGAGCCCGACGTTCAGCGGCGTCACGTTCGAAACGATGTATGCCTTCAGCAATAAGGCAGGCAGCTTCGCGAACAACCGTTCATACGGCTTCGGTGTTTCCTATACGCAAGGGCCCGTCAATCTTGCTGCGGGATACCTGCAATTGAACAACGCAGGCAGCGCAGGCGGCGCCGTTACCACGGGCGACACCAGCGCGAACTTCCTTGCGCAACGCCAGCGTATCTGGTCGCTTGGTGGTAACTACACGTTCGGACCGGCTACCGTTGGCCTGGTCTGGAGCCATACGCAATTGGACAACGCGTCGGGCGTCTTCTCGTTCGGAACCGGCACTTACCTCGGTGCGAACGACGCTTCTGCCGGAACCCTGAGTGGCTCGCTGCGCCTCGACAACTACGAAGCGAACGTCAAGTACGCGCTCACGCCTGCGTTGACTTTGTCGGGCGCGTATACCTACACCCATGGTGCGTATAACGGCTCGTCGCCGGGATGGAATACGGGGATGCTTCAGGCCGACTATTCGATCAGCAAGCGCACCGACTTCTATCTTGAAGGCGTCTATCAGAACGTGCACGGCGCACCGGCTGATTCCGTGCTCTCGCATGCCATGATCAACACGCTCTCGCCTTCGTCGTCGAATACGCAAGTGGCCGTCACGGTGGGGATGCGTCACGCATTCTGATCGGCCTCGCGTCACGCGACCCGTTATGACGGATGCCTGCACCTTGGCAGGTGTCCGTCGACACTGAGAGTTTCACGAGTAGGGTGGTCTTCACGGTGGTCTGGCAACAGTCGAGCCAATATAAGGCGCAGTTAAAACGCTCGCGCTAAGCACCCGCCTTCAGGAAATCGACAAATGCGCGCAACGGCGCCGGCAAGTGACGCCGGCCCGGATAGTAAAGAAACGGCCCTGAAAAGCGTTGCCACCACGGCTCCAGAATCGGCTCCAATGCCCCGCTATCGAGATGCGGGCGCAGCATGTCCTCGAACAGGTGAATCACCCCCACGCCTGCGACAGCAGTACTGACTGCAAGGTCGATTGCCGCGCCGGGTCTGACGAGGAGCGGTCCCGACGGATTCAACTGCACTACCTCGCCGTCGCGCTCGAAATACCAGGTCGGCGTAGCGCCGCCGGCAAACTGGCCACGCAAGCATGCATGAGCGAGCAGGTCGCGCGGATGCTCGGGTCTGCCATGCGTGTCGAGATAGCCCGGCGTCGCGGCGGTAGCGAAGCGCTGCACACGCGGACCGATTGGCATCGCGATCATGTCCTGCTCGAGCCGCTCGTCGTAGCGAATGCCCGCATCGCAACCGATCGACAGCACATCGACGAAGCCGTCCTCCACCACAACCTCCACGCGTATGTCGGGATAGGCCTTCAGGAACTGGGGAATGACGGTCGGCAACACGATGCGTGCGGCGCTCGACGGCACGTTGAGTTTGAGCGTGCCGCTCGGCTTGTCCCTGAAGCGGTTCAGGACGTCCAGCGCGGCTTCCATTTCGCTGAACAACGGCGTTAGCTTTTCGATCAGACGCAATCCGGCTTCGGTCGGGGCCACGCTGCGTGTGGTTCGGTTGAGCAGGCGCATACCCAGCTTCGATTCGAGACGGCGCACGGCAATGCTGAGACTGGAGGCGGAGACGCCGCTGATGCGCGCGGCGTCGCGAAAGCCGCCGGCGCGCGCGACTGATACGAAGGCGGCAAGATCGTTGAATTCCATGGCCATTGTTCAGAATGTTTAACAACCCGTGCAATTTAGGCCGGATTATCGAACAACGCAATCCTCGTCATACTGCTGCTCAAACCCTCACCTCAAGGAGCGCGCTATGTCGAACTTCACCCCTGTGGACACATTCCCGCTGGCTGGCCACCCTGTGCAACGCATGGGCTACGGCGCCATGCAACTGGCCGGACCCGGCGTATTCGGACCGCCGAAAGATCGCGACGCGGCGATCGCCGTGCTGCGCCAAGCGGTGGCGTCGGGCGTCAATCACATCGATACGAGCGACTTCTACGGGCCCCACATCACCAACCAGTTGATTCGCGAAGCACTGCATCCGTATCCGGACGACCTCATGATCGTCACGAAGGTTGGCGCGGTTCGTGGCAGCGACGGTTCGTGGTTGGCGGCGCTCGAGCCGGAAGATATCGAGCGCGGCGTCCACGACAACCTTCGCAATCTCGGTGTCGACGCACTCGACGTCGTCAATATGCGAATCATGGGCGACGTGCATGCCCCGTCCGAAGGGTCGATTGAAAAGCAGGTCGTGGCGCTTGCCGAACTTCAACAGCGAGGGCTGGTTCGCCATATCGGCTTGAGCAACGCAACCGCGGCCCAGGTTGCCGAGGCACAGGGCATCGCGGAGATTGTCTGCGTACAGAATCACTACAACCTGGTTCACCGGGAAGACGATGCGCTGGTCGATGAACTGGCGGCGAAGGGCATCGCATACGTACCGTTCTTCCCGCTTGGCGGATTCACACCGATTCAGTCGTCAGCGCTTTCCACGATCGCGCAAACGATCGGCGCGACGCCGATGCAGGTGGCGCTCGCCTGGCTCCTGCATCGCGCGCCCAACATCCTGCTGATTCCGGGTACTTCGTCGCTCGGGCATCTGCGGGAAAACATGCAGGCAGCACACTTGAGATTGACCGACGAGGTGCGCGCTGAACTGGACGCAATTGGCGGCAGGAATGAGAAGGCGTAATCGCACTTATTGGATTGCGCGCACGATCGGCTTCGGGTCGATGCTATCGATGTCCTTGCGCGGATGGACCCGCCCGGTAGCGCAGCGCATCGACCAGCACGGCCTTTTCAACCACTCATTGCGTTGGCACCGACCTAGGCCACGGCACATGCACAGGCGTTCAAGTCGCCACCGCGTCCACGATGCATTCCCGCAACCATTGGTGCGCCGGGTCTCGATGAGAGCGCTCGTGCCAGAGCATCGCCATTTCATAGCCCGGCACTTCAACCGGCGCCTCGACGACTCTGAGCGCGCCATTGCCGCGCACCAATCGCGCCGGCACCATCGCCACGAGGTCCGTGCTCGCCAAGGCTGACATCACAAACAGGAAGTGCGGAACCGAAAGCACAACCCTGCGCGTGAGACCCACCGCAGCCAGTGCCTCATCCGTGACGCCGCTAAACCCGCCACCATCCGGCGACACGATCACGTGCTCCAGTTTGCAGAACTGCGCAAGCGTTGGCCGGCGCTTCAGGCGCGGATGATCCGCGCGGCCTGCCAGCACATACCGCTCCTTGAAAAGTAGCCGCCCGCGCAATCCCGGCGGCGCGCCTTCGCTGGTATGGAATGCCAGATCGATGTCTCCCTGTTCCGCCTGCTTGGCGATGCGTGGCGGAACAGCTTCCACGATCGCGAGCCGGGCGCCGGGCGCTGCCGTGCGCAAGCTGGACAGGACGGGCAGCAGGATCGTCGATTCGGCATAGTCGGTCGCGGCAACGCGCCACGTATGACTCGCTTCGGCAGGATTAAACGGGCTGGCCGGCGACACCGCGTGCTCAAGTGCATCGAGCGCCTGGCGCAATGGTTCGCGCAATTCTTCGGCTCTCGAGGTGGGGCGCATGCCTCGGGGCCCAGGCAGCAACAGCGGGTCGCCGAAGATATCCCGCAGCTTGGCGAGATGCACGCTCACCGAAGGCTGAGAGAAGTTCAGGCGTTCGGCTGCACGGGTCACATTGTGCTCCGACAACAGGACATCGAGTGTCACCAGCAGGTTGAGATCCAGCCTTCTGAGATTATTCATGGCAATACCTGACATGTTGGTTATTCATTTCCAATATACCGGCATGAGACCTATCGTGACGCTTTCTCGCAAAGGAGGTCAGGTCATGAATGTTCTTCTCGTCTATGCACATCCGGAACCCCGGTCATTGAACGGGTCCCTTAAGGACTTTTCGGTCAAGCGTCTCGAGGATGCCGGCCACGTTGTCCAGGTATCCGATCTGTATGCGATGAACTGGAAAGCATCGCTCGATGCAAACGACAGCCTGGACAGGCAACCGGGCGCGCGTTTCGATGCCTCTCTCGATTCGAAGCGTGCTTTCAAAGACGGACGGCAAAGTCAGGACATCGCACTCGAACAGGAGAAGCTGAAGTGGGCGGATGCGGTGATTCTGCAGTTTCCGCTGTGGTGGTTCTCGATGCCTGCGATCCTGAAAGGTTGGGTGGAACGCGTCTATGCATATGGCTTCGCGTATGGAGTCGGGGAGCACTCCGACGCGCGCTGGGGCGACCGTTACGGGGAAGGCAACATGGCGGGCAAGCGGGCAATGCTGGTCGTGACAACTGGTGGCTGGGAGTCACATTACAGCCCGCGCGGTATCAACGGGCCGATCGACGATGTCTTGTTCCCCATCCAGCACGGCATTCTGTATTACCCTGGTTTCGACGTGTTGCCACCGTTCGTGATTCATCGGACAAGCCGGATTGACGAAGCACGATTTTCAGAAGTCCGTGACGAACTCGGGCAACGTCTCGATGACCTCTGGAAGACTGCGCCGATACCGTTTCGCCCGCAGAACGCTGGCGCATACGACATCCCGGCGCTTACGTTGCGGCCGGATGTTGCTACGGATCAGGTTGGTTTTTCAGCACACATTGAATAGATGCGTTGCGTTCCCCACATTCGTGAGCAGGGCGTAATTGTTAAATAGACGTTCGGATTGGGCCGTTCCAACTCGCTTGGAATGGCGCCAAGCTGACGAGACCGTATGCTTCGCTGAAATTTGGTTGTAAGTCGCCGTTGTTAGAGTCGTTGACAGAATTTTGCCGCTAGATGCCAGACAGTGTTCTTTGGACACATAGAAAGGGGGAGAGCGACAAACCATGAAAATGAATCGTGCGTTCTGGCTCATTCTGACGCTGCTTTTTACGAACCCGGTCTGGGCGTTCCAGTCCAGGGTCGTCACCATTCCCAGCGCGGCCATGCATAGGTCGTTTGAGGCGACTGTGGTGCTGCCTGACCAATACACGCACGGCAAAGCGGCCGATCGCTTTCCCGTCGTCTATTTGCTGCACGGCTCGGGCGGCGACTACACCGACTGGACGACGAATTCGCACATCGGCAAACTGGCCGACCGCTATCACGTGATCCTCGTCATGCCGGACGGCGGTCACGAGAGCTGGTATATCGACAGCCCTGTAGATCCGCGCAGCCGTTACGCAACCTATGTAGGTACAGAAGTCGTCGGATATATCGACACGCATTTCCGCACGATTGCGACACGCCAGGCGCGCGCGATTACGGGGTTGAGCATGGGCGGGTTCGGGGCGCTGCATATCGCGCTAGATCGGCCGGACGAATTCGGCGCGGCAGGAAGTATTAGCGGAGCGGTCGATCCGCGCGGGTGTGAGGATGAGCCCGGGATCGATCAGGTATTTGGTGATCCGACTCGCCACGCCGACTTCTGGAACAACGAGGCGATTGTCGAGAACGCCCGTAGTCTGGGAAATGCGCATATTGCGCTGACGATCGATTGCGGGGTGAACGATTCGCTTGTCCAGTCGAACCGGATGCTGCACGCGCGGCTCGTCGAGTTGGGCGTACCGCATGATTACGCGGAGCGGCCTGGCGGGCATACGTGGAAGTATTGGGCGAATGCGGTGCAGTACCAGGTGCTGTTCTTTGCCAGTTCATTCAAGCGGAGTGGCGGAGCGGCACAGACGTGACGCGTGCATGGCTTGAGCCATCACTGCATGCCTGAATGCTCGCTTAGAAACTGGCAGACGGTGTGATGCATTGCCTTTACGCCGGGACTCGATTCGAGCGCACGCCAGCACCCATGCACGAGTCCGGTTCCAATCCACAACCGGGCGTGTCCGCCGGCCGCATTAACGCGGTCGACAAACACCCTCGCGTCGTCCCGCAACGGATCGTGTTCAACACCTACGGCAAGTGTCGGCGGGAGTCGGTCGAAGCGCGTCGCATCGAGCGGTATCGTCCACGCAGGATAGGGCGGCCGTTCGCCCCAATACAGATCGCGAAACGCATGGACATCGGCAAGCGTGAGCATCGGCGCGTGCGCTTCGCTTTCGCGCGCGGGCATTTGCGGCTCGGTGCCGAGCATTGGATAGACCAGCGCAAGTCCGCGCACGCCTTGTAGACCGTCATCGCGCAACCGCATCGCGACGCTGGTAGCAAGCGTGGCGCCGGCACTGTCACCCGCTAACTGCAGTGCGCCACCTGAGAGCGAATCGAACGGCAACTGGCCGGCCAGTGCGGCGAGCGTAATCTCCAGGCAATCCTCATGCGCTGCCGGAGCGCGGTGTTCGGGAGCCAGCCGGTAGTCGACCGCAATTACATCGAGTCCGGTATCCGCGGCAATTCGTGCGGTTACGATCTCGTGACTATCTAGCGAGCCGAGCACGAAGCCGCCACCGTGAAAGTACAACACGGTGCCGACGGGTGTCCCGCTCGCCTTTCTACGATTTCGATAGAGCCGCAACCTGATCAGATGCCCGGCGCTCGCCTGAAACACAGCGTCTTCGGTTATCACATCGGCTGGCAAAGGCGGCGTGAGTGCCGCCGCATAGCGATCGTAAATCGCGCGCTGTTCGCTCGGCGGCAATGAAGTCGAATGCCCCGCATAGATGGCGGCGGTCCGTTCGATGAACGCAGCGATCTCGGGCTCAAGCATGCTCATTCCCCTCGCTACTCATACGCGGCGTCCTGACAGGCAAGCCGATCACGCGGCCTGCAAACCTGGCCGTCGGCAACCCAGTATGCGCTTCTGCCAACGCCCGCACGCGCGCCTCGACATCCGGGTCGAAGGCAACAGCGCGTGGTCCGCCGGTATCCACATGCAGCAGCATCTGTTCGCCTGCGGCCACCGGTTCAATGCCCTCATCAGCGAACATTTCGAGGTACAGATGCAGCCGCTTCGCATCATGCCCAAGCACGCGCATATCGACGCGAACCTGCACACCCTCCTTGATTTCATGCAGGTAGTTGATATGCGCTTCGAGCGTATAGATCGAGCGGCCACGTTCCTTGCGCACCGAATCAGGCAGCCCGATTACATCAATCAACGCATCAGTCGCGAAGCTGAAAATCAGCATGTAGAAGGCGTCGCGCAAATGGCCGTTGTAGTCGACCCACTCGGCGCGCACGACGTCGCGATAGCAGGGCAGTGAAGCATGGTGCGGCGTAGACATATGCAATCGGTTCCTTTATCCCTATGGACGGTGCGGGCCGCAGCGATCTTGTGCCGCCAACGTGTCCCGCCAGAGCGGGGCGGGGCGTCTTCCGGCACACAGTATCACTCCGCAGGAAGCATGCCGTGCCGCGCCTTGGCTTCTCCAATCGCCGCCAGGACACTCGTAATGCAATCGTCCCGATAGCGCTCAAGCTGCTTGATCGAGCGCTGCCCAACCTGTTTGGATGTTCCGTCCACCACCCGGTCGATCAATTCGTCGGTGAGCTGCGGCGCTACCAGTTTAGTCCACGGCAGCTCCAACGCGGGTCCAAACTGCTGCATGAAGTGGCGCATACCCGCATCGCCGCCCGCCAGGGTGTAGGTCAGGAACGTGCCCATGAAAGACCAGCGGATGCCCGCGCCGAAGCGGATCGCATCGTCGATTTCGCCCGTGGTGGCCACGCCTTCGTTGACCAGATGCAGCGCCTCGCGCCACAGCGCTTCGAGCAAGCGGTCGGCGATAAAGCCGGGCACTTCCTTGCGTACGAGAAGCGGGCGCATCGACAGCGAACGATAAACCTGCATCGCGGCGTCGATGGTTGCCGGTGCGGTACGTTCGCCGCCAAGCACTTCGACGAGCGGCAGCAGATACACCGGATTGAACGGGTGCCCGACGATGCAACGCTGCGGATTCACCGCTCGTGCGTAGAAATCGCTCGGCAGCAGGCCGGAAGTGGATGAGGCGATGATCGCATCAGGCTTCGCCGCACGACTGATCTGCTCGTGCAAGGCGAGCTTCAGTTCTTCGCGTTCGGGCGCGCTTTCCTGAATGAAGTCTGCCTGTTCGACACAGGCTTCAATCGTATCGACGAAACGCAACCGGTCGGGCGTTGCACCCTCGGCGAGGCCGACGCGCTCCAAGGCTGGCCAAGCATTCGCGATGTTCTCGCGCAATTGTTTCTCCGCGCCGGGAGCGGGATCCCACGCGACGACGTCAAGTCCGTGCGCGAGCGCGCGCGCGACCCAACCGCTGCCGATCACGCCCGCGCCGATTGCCGCAAATGTTTTGATATCGACGATCACTGCCATTGCTGATGTTTCCTTTGCCTATGAGTTTTAGGTTCCGCAGCGCGCTATATGAAGCGCAATGGGTACGCGACATCTTCACGCGTACTGCCCGGCCACGCGCCGCTCCAACTGCCGCTCGCCACGCGCGGGCAAGCCGAGTTTGCGGCGGCCTTCCGCGGGTGTCAGCGCGCGCCCGCCGAGCCGTTCGATGATCTCGACCGCGCGTTGCACCAGCGTGCCGTTTGTTGCATGCACACCTTTGTCGAGCCAGATGTTGTCTTCGAGGCCGACACGTACCTGGCCGCCGAGGAGCATCGCCTGCGCGACCATCGGCATCTGCATGCGGCCGATGCCGAAGCCGGCCCATTGCGCGCCAGGCGGAAGGCTGTCCGCCATCGCTTTCATCGTCGTGGTATCGGCGGGAGCGCCCCATGGAATGCCGAGGCAGATCTGGAACAGCGGCGGCGCGTCGAGCAAACCTTCCTTGAGCAATTGTTTTGCGAACCACAGATGCCCGGTATCGAAGATCTCCAGCTCCGGCTTTACGCCGAGTTCCTGGATACGCTGCGCGCCGGCCCGCAATTGGGCGGGCGTCGACACGTAGATGTAGTCGCCGTCGCCGAAATTGAGCGTGCCGCAATCGAGTGTGCAGATTTCCGGCAGCAGTTCCTCGACGTGCGCAAGGCGCGTCAAGCCGCCGACGAGGTCGGTTCCCGCGCCGAAGCGCATCGGATCTTCGCCGGGACCGATCTCGAGATCGCCGCCCATGCCCGCCGTCAGATTGATAATCACGTCGGTGCCTGACGAACGGATCCGGTCGACAACTTCGCGATACAACTGCGGATCGCGGCTGCCGCGGCCGGTTTTCGGATCGCGCACGTGGCAATGCGCGACGGTGGCGCCGGCTTTTGCGGCTTCGATAGCGGCTTCTGCAATCTGCTTCGGCGTGACGGGGATGGCCGGATGCTTGCCGACCGTATCGCCCGCGCCGGTGACCGCGCAGGTCACGATGACTTCATGATTCATGCGTGCTAGTTCCTGTGGATTGAAATGCGCGACTGGATGGATGCAAATCGGACTGGGTTAAGGCGGCCCCGTTAAAGCCCGAGATAGGCTTTCACCGCCGGCAAACCGTCTTTACCGTCATATGTCTTCACGCCTGCGAGCCACGCATCCAGTACTTGCGGGTTCTTCTTCAGATACGCTTTGGCGGCATCGGCAGGCTCCCCCCCCCCCCCCCCCCCCCCCCCCCCCCCCCCCCCCCCCCCCCCCCCCCCCCCACACCCCTCACGAGCTTGCCGGCGTTCGGGCAACGCGTCAGGAAGTCGGGGGACGTCAGCGTATAAACGCGTGCTTCGCCATCGTTCGGACCGAATACGCCATCGCTGCCGGTGAGGTATTTCATATCGATCTGGATATTCATCGGATGCGGTTCCCAGCCGAGAAACACCACCCATTTCTTCGAGCGAATGGCGCGATCCACCGAAACCAGCATGCCCGCTTCACTCGATTCGATCAGCTTGAAATCGCCGAGGCCGAACTGATTGCTGGCGATCATTTTCTGAATCGCGGCGTTCGCGCTGCTGCCGGGTTCGATGCCATAGATCTTGCCGTCGAGCTGATCGCGATGTTTGGCGATGTCGGCGAAGGTCTTCAGGCCGGCGTCGTATTCGTAACTCGGCACGGCGAAGGTCGCTTTAGCGCCAGTCAGGTTAGGCGGTTGCAGCACCTGAATCGATTTCGAATCGATGAACGGCGTAATCGCTTTCTCCTGCACCGGCCACCAGTAGCCGAGCGATACGTCGAGCTGTTTGCTCTTCAGGCCCGCGAACGAAATCGGCACCGACGCGACGGTCGTCACAGGCTGATAGCCGAGTCCCTCGAATACGGTCGAGGCGAGCGCCGTGGTCGACGTGATGTCTGTCCAGCCGATGTCGGCAAAATGCACCGCGCGGCAGGTGGCGGGATCCTGTGCGAGTGCAGGCGACGCAGCGACGACAGCCGCCAGACAGGCAAGATGGGCAAGCAAGGCTTTGACGCGTAACTTCATGACGTTCCCCCTTCGGACACGTTGAACAGCGTGTTACGAAATGGCCGCGGCGAGAAAAAAACCGAGCGGCCCCCGGACCTGCGCGATACGGCTCGAGCCATGCTTGAGCAGGGCTTGAGTTGCACGAGTGACGTAACGTTAATGCCCCATATTCCTGCCAAAGCGACCGCCAGCGACCCGTTCTTGCTCCCACGCGACAACGAGGGAAAACCAGCATCGTTCGTCATTGCGGTGCAGCATCGATTTGCAGCATTGAATTTTGGTGCGCCTTGCCGGCTTGCGCGCTGCTTGCTACGCTCGCCCGGAACCCCGCGTTCTCTTGCGGCTTGTGTCCCTCTGTGTCCCTGATCGAGTCATCTGCACGATGCCCGAAGATATGTCGTTCCTGCTGCTGCCTGGCTTTTCGGCGATCGGCTTCATGTCGGCGGTCGAGCCTTTGCGCGTGGCGAACCGCTTTCGCGGCAATCTCTACCGCTGGCGCATTCTGAGTCTCGACGGGGCGCCGGTCGCGGCCAGCAACGGTATTTCGATCAATGCAGAAGCGGCAATCGCCGATGTCCATGAGGCGCAGACGGTATTCGTCGTCGCGGGCTTCGAGCCGCTCGCCTGCTATACGCGCGTGCTCGGCGATTGCCTGAAGCGGCTCGAGCGCGCGGGCGCGACGCTTGGTGGCATCGACACGGGCAGCTTCATCCTTGCGGAAGCCGGGCTCCTGAGCGGCTCGGACAGCGTGACCGTACATTGGGAAGCGTTGTCGGCGTTCAGCGAGCGCTATCCGTCGCTGAACGCAAGTCAGGAGCTGTTTGAAATCGGTGCGCGGCGTATTACCTGTGCGGGCGGCACGGCGTCGATCGACATGATGCTCGACCTGATCGGCCGCAAGCACGGCGCAGCGTTGGCCTCGGCGGTGTCGGAACAGTTTGTCGTGAGCCGGATCCGGCAGCGTTCGGACCATCAGCGGATGGAAATTGCGGCGCGTTACGGCGTGCACAACCGCAAGCTGATTCAGGTGATCGGCGCAATGGAACAGCATATGGAAGAGCCGCTGACGCCCGACCAGCTCGCAGAGGAAATCAGCGTGACGCGGCGGCAACTGGAGCGGTTGTTCTGTGCGTCGCTGAAGGACACGCCGACGCATTTCTATCTGCAACTGCGCCTCACCCGTGCGCGCGAGTTGCTGCAGCAGACGGACATGTCGATCACATCGATTTGCGTCGCATGCGGATTCGAGTCGCCCTCGCATTTTTCGCGGACGTATCGCGCGCGGTTCGGCGTGAGCCCGAGAAGCGACCGGCAGGTGACGGGCGGCAGAAATGGTAGCGCGGTGTTGTCATCAAGTGAGGCAACCCAGGCATCGACTCCCGCATTGTCGGAAAGCTGACTTCGTTGCGCGCGAAGCCTCAAACATTGGGAGCCTGATTTGCCGGCTTGATGACTCATATTTCAACAAGCGTTCACGGCAATTGTGCCGTTTCTAGCAACAGTGAATTCGTTTATTAGGGGTTTACCCTATATCTGCTGCCTCCTAGACTGTCGTCACTGGCTGCAAACAAACACGTTTGCAGCGCCGCAAAAAACAATCTCTGGAGGTAGTCGTCATGAAATCCCTGATCGAAGCTGTTGTTATCGCCGCTCTCATTACTGCGCCGCTCGCTGCTTTTGCTCAATCCAATCAGCCGGTGACCCGCGCCCAAGTGCGTGCGGAGCTGGTGCAACTGGAAAAAGCGGGTTACAACCCGGCTTTGTCGAATGCGGATGACTACCCGGCGAACATTCAGGCTGCTGAAGCCCGCGTCGCAGCACAAAACGGCGTCGCCCAAACCAGCGGTTATGGAACGGCAACGAACGGCTCGTCGCAAGCAGGCAGCCGCACCGAAACGACGCCGAGCTCGTATTCGGCTCCGGTTGTCAACGTCGGTCATTAATAGGCGGTGGCGCGAGCAGTAGTCTCGCACCGGCTTGATTGACCGCGATTGACAGCGGCCCCGCTTTCACTTGAATGTGAAAGCGGGGCCGCTGTGCTATTGAGCGTTGAATGAGGCCTTCGGCGCTCCTGGCCTCATGCGGGCACTTAGCCCTGAACGGCAGTCAACTGCCTGAGTTGCTCCAGCAGCTTCACCGCCGGACTCGGCAGAATCCCCTGACGGCGCCGGAACGCCGTCAACGTACGGCGCGCGACCAGACCAGGAATCGGCAGCGTATCGAACACGCCGGCCGCGCTTTCGGTGTCGTACATTGGCGTCGCCATCCAGCTTAGAAATCCTGCACGCGTTACCAGGCTTTTCAGCACCGTGATCGAGCGCGTCTCGACGGCAATCTGCGGCATGCCGAGCCCATGTTCGGCAAACACATGCTGCATATGCTCGAACGGACCCGTCCCACGAGGCGGCACACACCACTGCTGATCGAGTGTGTCAGCAAGCGATAAGTCCGTTTTGCCTCGCAGCGGATGATCGAGCGCGGCGACCACATAGCTCGCGTCTTCCCATCTGCAATCGGCAATCGCCGTAATCTCATCCGTGTCGGGCACCGCCATGCTGAGCGCGAGATCGATCTCGTGTTTCATCAGACTGTCAGCAAGCCGGTCCCATACCCCCTCCATGATCTCCACACGCAGATTTGGCCAGCGCGCGAGCACGCCGCTCACCGCGAGCGGCAGCACGAGCGTCGCGATGCTCGCCACAGCGCCGACGCGAATCGTCCCTTTCGCGAGGCCGCGCATCGCGTCGATTTCCTCGCGCGCGTGATCGGCTTCGCGTTGCAGCAGCGTGGCGTGCGGCAGCAGCGCGCTGCCGATCGCAGTAAGCTGCATACCCTTCGAGTGCCGTTCGAACAGCGGTGCGCCGACCTGATCCTCGAGCCGTTTGATGGTGCGGCTCAGCGCGGGCTGCGTGACGTGCAGCACCTCCGCGGCACGGCCCAGGCTGCCGCTCGCGACGATGGTTGCAAACGCGTGCAGTTGCTGAAGATTGAAAGTCATGCGCAAAAGTAATGCCTTTTCTCAAAAAAGGCAATTTTCAATCAACCTCGAGCTTCCGATAATGAGCCTTCAAGAAACGGCGCTCATCACTAGGAGACATGGATGACCAGCAACGCGCCCCGTTCAGACGCATCGGGATCTTCTCAACACGAACCCTTCACCGTGCGCCACGCCGTCATCGATCTCATGCGGCGCCTCGGCATGACTTCGGTGTTCGCCAATCCGGGGTCGACGGAATTGCCGTTGTTCCGCGATTTCCCGCAAGATTTCCGTTACGTGCTGGGTTTGCAGGAAGCAGTCGTGGTCGGCATGGCCGACGGTTACGCGCAGGCCACCCGCAACGCTTCGTTTGTCAATCTGCACTCGGCGGCGGGCGTGGGCAATGCGATGGGCAACATCTTCACCGCGTTCCGCAATCGCACGCCGATCGTGATTACCGCCGGGCAGCAGGCCCGTTCGATTCTGCCGTTCGACCCGTTCCTCGCGTCGGCGCAAGCCACCGAATTGCCGAAACCGTACGTCAAATGGAGCATCGAACCGGCACGCGCCGAAGACGTGCCGCTGGCGATCGCGCGCGCCTATCACGTGGCGATGCAGGAGCCGCGCGGGCCGGTGCTGGTGTCGATTCCCGTCGACGATTGGGACCGCGCCGCGGAGCCGGTGCCGGCACGCGTAGTGAGTACCGAGACGCGGCCGGAGCCGTTCGTGCTGGCGCAGATCGGCGCGGCGCTCGATGCCTGTGAACGGCCGGCGTTTGTGGTGGGCGGCGCTGTCGACCGCGCTGGCGGCTGGGACGAAGTCGTGCGTCTTGCCGAACGCCACAACGCCCGCGTGTTCGTCGCGCCGATGACGGGCCGCTGCGCGTTCCCCGAAGACCACCGCCTGTTCGCCGGTTTCTTGCCGGCGATGTGCGAGAAGATCGTCGAGCTGCTCGGCGGCCATGACCTGATCTTCGTAATCGGCGCACCGGCCTTCACGTATCACGTCGAAGGTCACGGCCCGCATCTGCCTGCCGGTGCAACGCTGTGCCAGTTGATCGACGATCCGGCCATTGCGGCGTGGGCGCCGACCGGCACCGCGGTGGTCGGCAATATTCGCCTCGGCGTGACCGATCTGCTGACGCGGCCCGCGCCGAAGACGCGCTCTTTGCCCGCGCCGCGCGCCGCATCGCCGCGCGCAGAGCCGTCTCCGTTAATGTCGGTGGCGTTCGCCTTGCAGACCCTCGCCGAAGTGCGCCAAGCGGACGACATCGTGGTCGAGGAGGCGCCGAGTTCGCGGCCGGTCATGCAGAACTATCTGCCGTTCACACGCAGCGGCACCTTCTACACGATGGACAGCGGCGGCCTGGGCTTCGGCATGCCGGCTGCTGTCGGCGTGGCGTTGGCGAAGCCCGGCACACGCGTGATCGGCCTGATCGGCGACGGCTCCAGCATGTATTCGATCCAGGCCATCTATAGCGCCGTGCAGATGAAATTGCCGATCACATTCGTGATCCTGAACAATTCACGCTATGCCGCGTTGCAGGATTTTGCCCCGGAATTCGGCTTTGGTCCGAGCGATCCGGTGCAAGGCACCGATCTGCCCGGGCTCGACTTCGTGGCACTTGCTGCAGGCATGGGTTGCCAGGGCTCGCGCGTGACCGACGCCGAACGCTTGCATGACGTGTTGCGCGACGCGTTGGCATCATCGGGGCCGATGCTGGTCGAAGTCGTCGTGGCTTGAGCTCAGGCGAGCGTCGCGCCCGCATTCATAAAACTTTCCGCAGGAGACAGGACGATGCAGAGTATTTCGATGCTGATCAACGGCGCAGCCGTGCAAGCGAGCAACGGCGCCACCTTCGAGCGCCGCAATCCGCTCGATGGCGAAGTCGCGACGCGTGCTCCCGCGGCGACGGTTGCCGACGCGGTAGCCGCCGCCGATGCCGCGGCAGCGGCGTTTCCGGCATGGTCCGCGCTGGGGCCGAGCGAGCGTCGCGCGCTGCTGATGAAGGCCGCGCATGCGTTGGAAGCGCGCAGCGAGGCGTTCGCCGCGGTGATGGCAGCGGAGACCGGCGCGTCGGCAATGTGGGCCGGCTTCAATGTGCATCTCGCTGCCGGCGGATTGATGGAAGCGGCAGCACTTACTACGCAGATCGGCGGCGAGTTGATCCCGTCCGACGTGCCCGGCAGCCTCGCGATGGGCGTGCGTCAGCCGGCCGGCGTCGTGCTGGGCATCGCGCCGTGGAACGCACCGGTGATCCTCGCCGTGCGTGCGATCGCGTTGCCACTCGCATGCGGCAATACGGTCGTGCTGAAGGGTTCGGAAATCTGCCCCGGCACACACGGACTGATTATCGAAGTGCTGCAGGAAGCGGGCTTGCCGAAGGGCGTGGTGAACTTCGTCACCAATGCGCCGGCCGATGCTGGCGCGGTCGTCGAGGCGCTGATCGCGCATCCGAAAGTCCGGCGTGTCAATTTCACCGGCTCCACGCATGTGGGCAAGATTATCGCGGCGACGTGTGCGCGCTATCTCAAGCCGTCGGTGCTGGAACTCGGCGGAAAAGCGCCGTTGATCGTGCTCGACGACGCGGATCTCGATGCAGCCGTCAACGCCGCTGCGTTCGGCGCGTTCGCCAACTCGGGGCAGATCTGCATGTCGACGGAACGGATCATCGTCGACGAACGGATCGCTGACCAGTTCGTTGCAAAGCTCGCGCAGAAAGCGCGCGGCCTGCCGCTCGGCGATCCACGCAAAGGGCCGGTGGTATTGGGATCGGTCGTCGACATGAGCACGGTGGAACGCTGCAATGCGCTGATCGACGACGCGCTGGCCAAAGGCGCCACGCTCGTCTGCGGCGGCAAGGCGGACAGCACTTTGATGCCCGCCACGCTGCTCGACCACGTCACACCCGCCATGCGTATCTATGGCGACGAATCGTTCGGACCGGTTAAGGGCATTGTGCGCGTCAACGGCGAAGACGAAGCCGTGGCCTGTGCGAACGACAACGAGTATGGGCTTTCGTCGGCAGTGTTCAGCCGCGATATCGCGCGCGCGATGAATGTCGCGCGGCGCATCGAATCGGGGATCTGCCATGTCAACGGGCCGACTGTTCACGACGAAGCGCAAATGCCGTTCGGCGGCGTGAAAGGCAGCGGCTTTGGACGCTTCGGTGGGCAGGCGGGGATCGCTGAGTTTACGGATTTGCGCTGGATTACGGTGCAGACCACGCCGCGTCATTACCCGTTCTGAAGGGCGGAGTGCCGTTGTAGCCGCTGCGTATCGCTGCGCGCAGTTTCTCCGCAGCGATACGTAGCGTCGTGAAAGCCATGCATACATGTCATGGCTTTTGCGCGAAACGGCAATGTCAAAAGCCGTTCGCTCACTCACATACTGACTAAAAAACGTGACCTCAAAAGCGCGGCGCCCAGATCGCGCACACAAACCAGGAGACAGCTTCATGACCAGTTATGTACCGCCGGCCGGCTCGGCCAGTGCGGCAACCGGCGAGGCCAATGCGCCACTTGCCGGCCATCAGGCGGGAGTCGAGGAGGGGCGCTATGCCGTCGATATCGGCCGCACGCTCGACGAAGGTCCTTACACCACGATGCAGAAGATCGTGGTGTTTCTCGCGGCCTTGTCGATCGTTCTGGACGGCTTCGACAGCCAGTTGATCGGCTTTGCGATTCCCGTGCTGATAAAGGAATGGGGCGTCACGCGCGCGGCTTTTGCACCGGTGGTCGCGGCCGGATTGATCGGCATGGGTATAGGCAGCGCGTGCGCCGGGCTGCTGGCCGATCGCTTCGGCCGCCGCTGGGCGGTGATCGGCAGCGTGCTGGTGTTCGGCGCCGCCACCTGCGGCATCAGCTTCGCGCCCGACATCGTGACGATTGCCGTGCTGCGCTTTATTGCCGGTCTCGGCATCGGCGGCGCGTTGCCGAGCTCGACGACCATGACCGCGGAGTTCACGCCGGCTCGCCGCCGCACCTTGGCGGTCACCGCGACGATAGTCTGCGTGCCGCTCGGCGGCATGGTGGCGGGATTGTTCGCGCATGAAATTCTGCCGACGTACGGATGGCGCGGCTTGTTCATGATCGGCGGTGTGCTGCCTCTCGCGCTCAGCGTGTTGTTGTTCTTCACATTGCCCGAATCGCCGCGCTTTCTCGCCCGGCACCCGCGGCGCTGGCCGGAACTCAAACGCCTGCTTGGCCGGATGTCGCGTCCGGTGGCCAGCGGCTGCGTGTTTACCGACTCGCGCGAACAGGCTGTTGAAAAACATACGGGTTTTACAGCGTTGTTCCGCGAGGGCCTCGCGCTCGATACGGTGGCGATCTGGTGCGCGTTCTGCCTGTGCCTGCTGGCCGTCTATAGCGCCTTCAGTTGGCTGCCGACGATGCTGAGCACGCAGGGCTTGTCGGTGTCGGTGGCGGGGTCGGGGCTCACCGCATACAACCTCGGCGGTGTGGTCGGCGCGTTGCTGTGCGCGGTGGTGATCGCCCGTACCGGTTCGCGCTGGCCGTTGATTATCTGCAGCGCGGGTGGCGCGGCGAGCGCGTTGCTGCTGCTCGGTGTGAACATCTCCGACCACACCGGCTTGCTGATATTCGGTCTTGGCGTACACGGCCTGTTTGTCAACGCGGTCCAGTCGACGATGTTTGCGTTGTGCGCTTATGTCTATCCGACGCGTGTGCGCGCAACCGGTACCGCCTCGGCGCTCGCGTTCGGCCGGCTCGGCGCGATTGCCAGTGCTTTCGCGGGTGCGGTGGTGATTACGGCGGGCGGTGCATCGTCATACCTGTGGATGCTCGGCATCGCGATGGTGATCGTGATGGTCGCGCTGATGGTGGTCAAACGTCATATTCCGAAGCCGGGCGGTTGAAGGACGCAATGTCCTGAATCGCGGCGACCGGGTGTGACACGCGGATCGCCGCTATCTGAAGCGGTCAATCTTTAGCGTATCGGACGGCTTGAATAGCGGTCGGTATCGTCACGTCTGTCATTAGTATCGCTACATAAAAACGCTGCGTGCGGGCCGCATACGGATTGGTGTGCGCTCACACAAAGCACTAGTCCAGGAGACTCGGAGATAATGAAATACAAACTCGCTTTGGGCAGTATGTTGCTCGGTATCAGCGCATCGTCGTTCGCGCAGAGCAGCGTGACGTTGTACGGAATCATCGATACCGGCATCGAACTGGTGACGCATGCAAACGCAGCGGGCGATAGCGTCGTGCGGATGCCGGGCATCACCGGCGAATTTCCGTCGCGCTGGGGGATTCGCGGCAAGGAGGGATTGGGCGGCGGGTTGTCCGCGGTCTTCGTACTGGAAAGCGGCTTTAATACCAAAGCCGGCACGCTCAATCAGGGTGGCCGGTTGTTTGGACGGCAAGCCTTTGTGGGTCTCGAGAGTCCATACGGTACGTTGACTTTCGGCCGGCAGTACACGATGACCTATTGGGCGATACTCGATTCCGATCTGCTCGGCCCTGATATATACGGTGGCACGGGTTCGTTCGATCAGTACATGCCGAGCGCACGCAGCGACAACACGATTGCGTATAAAGGCACGTTCTCGGGCTTCACGTTCGGCGCGACCTATTCGTTCGGCCGCGATTCAGCGGGTACCGGCAATTCGCCGGGGCAGGGCACCTGTGTGGGGTCGATTCCGGGCAGTTCGCAGAGTTGCCGCGAATGGTCGACGATGCTGCGCTACGACATGAACGGCTACGGCGTGGCGGGCGCCTACGACGAACAACGCGGCGGCCCGGGCGCGGCCGCGAATCTGTTCGACGGCACGGCGCCTTTTGCGCTGACACAACCTGGCGACAAGGACGTGCGGATGCAGTTGAACGGCTACGGACACATCGGCCCGGTAAAACTCGGGGCGGGTTGGCTTGGCCGTCACGTCGAGACGGTGTCGCCGGCGTTGCCGGATGTGCGCTCGAATCTGTACTACGTGACTGCGGCCTATAACGTGACGCCTGCATTCATTCTCGACGGCGGCGTGTACCGCATCATCAATCGTGCCGACGACACCCGCGGCACAATCGCCGCGCTACGCACCACATATCTGTTGTCGAAGCGTTCCGCGGTTTACCTGCAAGGGGCGTATCTGTTCAACAGTCCGCATGCCGCTTATACGGTGAGCCAGGGTGGCGGAGGCACGACGCCGGCGCCAGGCATCGGGCAACTCGGTGTGATGGCCGGCATTCGTCATTCGTTCTGAGAGATTTAAACGGCCACGTCAGATGATCCGACTTGGCCGTTGTTGCTTTAGATCCCGCCGACGCACATGTACTTGATGACGACGTAGTCGTCGATACCGTAATGCGAGCCCTCGCGGCCGAGACCGGATTGCTTGACGCCACCGAACGGCGCGACTTCGTTCGAAATCAGGCCGGTGTTGATACCCACCATGCCATATTCGAGCGCTTCGGCGACACGCCACACGCGGCCGATATCGCGACTATAGAAGTACGACGCGAGGCCGAATTCCGTATCGTTGGCGAGGCGGATCACTTCTTCATCCGACGAGAAGCGGAACAGCGGCGCGAGCGGGCCGAAGGTTTCGTCGCGAGCGACCTTCATGGCCGGCGTGACATCCGCGAGCACGGTCGGTTCGAAGAAGCCATGACCGAGCGCATGGCGCTTGCCGCCGGTGACGATGCGTGCGCCTTTGGCGAGGGCGTCTTCGATATGCGATTCGACCTTGAGCACGGCGGCTTCGTTGATCAGCGGACCTTGCGTGACGCCGTCTTCGGTGCCGCGGCCGACCTTGAGTTGTTCGACGGCGACGCGCAGTTTTTCGGCGAATGCGTCGTAGACTTTATCGTGCACGTAGAAGCGATTCGTGCAGACGCAGGTCTGGCCGCTATTGCGATATTTCGACGCGATGGCGCCCGCGACGGCCGCATCCAGATCCGCATCTTCGAAGACGATGAACGGTGCGTTGCCACCGAGTTCGAGCGACACTTTCTTGACCGTCGGCGCGCACTGCGCCATGAGCAGACGGCCGACCGGCGTCGAGCCGGTGAACGACAGTTTGCGCACGATCGGATTACCGGTCATTTCCGCGCCGATGGCTTTCGGCTCACCGGTGACGACATTGAACACGCCGCGCGGCACACCGGCGCGTTCGGCCAGCACGGCGAGGGCGAGTGCGGAGAGCGGCGTGGCTTCGGCCGGTTTGACGATGATCGGGCAGCCGGCTGCGAGTGCGGGGCCGACCTTGCGAGTGATCATGGCTGCCGGGAAATTCCACGGCGTGATGGCTGCGCAGACACCGATCGGTTCTTTCGTCACGACGATGCGTTTGTCGTTTGCCGGTGTGGGGATGGTGTCGCCGTTGACGCGTTTGCCTTCTTCTGCGAACCATTCCAGGAACGAGGCGGCGTAGAGGATTTCGCCTTTGGCTTCGGCGAGGGGCTTGCCTTGTTCGGTGGCGAGGATCTTTGCCAGATCGTCGGCGTTTTCCAGCATGAGGTCATGCCATTTGCGCAGGATCGTGGCGCGTTGTTTGGCGGTGGTGGCTCGCCATGCTGGCCAGGCGGCGTTAGCCGTGTCGATTGCACGGCGGGTTTCGGGTGTGCCCATGCGGGGCACTGTGGCGATTGTTTCGCCTGTGGCGGGGTTTTTTACTTCAAACGTCGTGCCGTCGTCGGCGGATTGCCATTCGCCTGCTATGTAGGCTTTTGTTTTTAGGAGAGAGGGGTCGGTTAGGACTAGCGTCGGCATTTTTGGTTTGCTCCAGGGGTTTTGGATTTAAGGTTTTTTGCCTTCGCGGCGCTTTTTGTCCGTGTTCTTGGGGCGTTGGCCTTTCCTTGTTTTGTTAGTGGTCTATTAGCGTTGCCCCTGTGCGGGGCGGCACCTACTTTTCTTTGCATGCCGCAAAGAAAAGTAGGCAAAAGAAAGCGGCTCAAACCACTCCTGCTAAGTGGGCACCGTAGTTTGCCAGGGGTAGTGGTGCATCTGGAATCTGTGTTCGTGCACCTGCATACGCCAGTGACAAGGGCGTCATACTTCCGGCGGCGCTGCGCGCGCCGAAGCGTACTTCATCAAACCACCCGCTACGTTTTGGCGCTCCCGTCTCACCACCGGACCGTGGCTCGTCATCGCACCGACACATCGTTTGAGGTGGGGTTCCCAAGGGAGTGCAGAGGCGCCTCGCCGAGGCGAAGCCGACGGCCCCCACAGATCTCAACCGAAGCCCCTGGTTTCCCATGCAGACCCGTCCGCGACGCACGCAGTGCGGAGTGGGAGCTGATGACTCCTTTGTCACTAGCGCGGAATGTGCGAGAACACGGATTCCAGATGCACCACTACCCGCAGCAGACCACGGTGCCCACTTAGCATTAGCGGTTTGAGCCGCTTTCTTTTGCCTACTTTTCTTTGCGGCATGCAAAGAAAAGTAGGTGCCGCCCCGCACAGGGGCAACGCTAATAGACCACTAACAATTCAAGGAAAGGCCAAAGCCCTAAGAACACAGACAAGAAGCGCCGCAAAGGCAAAAAAAAAGCAAAGCCCAACGCGGCACGCGTCCACACACCCGCGCGCCGCGCAGGCAAAAAAACCATCAAACAGCTACAGCAACACTCTCCTTAAGCACCGCTTCAAGAATCCCCATAGCCTCATCAAAGACGGAGTCTTGAATAGTGAGCGGGAACAGGAACCGAACCACATTCGAATAAACACCACAAACCAGCAGCAACAACCCGCGCTCAAGCGCCCGAGCCTGCACCCGCTTGGTGAAATCCGCATCCGGCTCCGTGCCACCCGCCTTGCAGAACTCAACAGCAACCATGCCACCCGGCCCACGCACATCGGCGATCTGCGGAACTTCGCTCTGAAGCGCGATCAGCTTCGCCTTGACACGATCGCCCAGAACGGTAGCCCGCTCGCAGAGCTTCTCTTCATCGATGATATCGAGCACAGCATGCGCGGACGCAACCGCCAGCGGATTACCCGCATACGTGCCACCCAGACCGCCAGGCGCCGCAGCGTCCATCAAATCAGCACGTCCGACCACGCCCGACAACGGCATCCCACCCGCCAGGCTCTTGGCCATCGTCATCAGATCAGGCACCACGTCATAGTGATGCATCGCAAACAACTTGCCGGTACGGGCAAAACCCGTCTGCACTTCGTCGGCAATCAGCAAAATGCCATGCTCATTGCACAGCTTGCGCAGTGCGCGCACGAACTCCGCCGGCGCCGGGTAGAAGCCGCCTTCGCCCTGAACCGGTTCGAAAATGATCGCCGCGACGCGCTTCGGATCGATGTCGGCCTTGAACAGAAACTCGATCGCCTTCAGCGAGTCGGCCGTCGTCACGCCATGCAGCGGATTCGGGAACGGGGCGTGGAACACGTCCGCCGGGAACGGACCAAAGCCGATCTTGTACGGCGCAACCTTGCCGGTCAGCGCCATGCCCATCATCGTGCGGCCATGGAAACCGCCGGTGAACGCGATCACGCCCGGACGGCCGGTCGCAGCACGCGCAATCTTGATCGCGTTTTCAACGGCTTCGGCGCCCGTCGTGAAGAAAGCGGTTTTCTTCGGGTAGTCGCCCGGCGCGCGCGCGTTGATCTTCTCAGCCAGTTCGACGTACGACGCGTACGGCACGATCTGATACGCGGTGTGCGTGAAATGATCGAGCTGGTCGCGGATCGCGGCCAGAATCTTCGGGTGACGGTGGCCGGTGTTGCACACCGCAATGCCCGCGGCGAAATCGATGAAACGGCGGCCTTCGACGTCCCACAACTCGGCATTCTCCGCGCGCTCGGCGTAGAAATCGCACATCACTCCGACGCCGCGCGGCGTGGCGGCGTCTTTGCGGCTCTTCAGGTCAGCATTCTTCATGGTTATCTCCTTCGCTCCTCGGTGTTTGCGGGGGTGCCGCCAACGGACGCCGCACGCTCAGCGCAGCACATGCAGCGACTATAATGAGATTTGGCTCTTAACTTCAGAGCCATTTCAATAAAAATGTAGGAGCCAATCATGCGCGCGAGCGTTTTGTCCGACTGGCTGGCGCAGCGCCTTGACCGTGGCAACGGCCAGCCGATCTATCGTCAGTTGCATCGGCTGTTGCAGCAGGCGATCCTGTCGCGCGAATTGCCGGCGGGCAGCAGGGTGCCGTCGTCGCGTCTATTGGCGCAGGAATTGGGCATCGGGCGCAATACCGTCACGCAGGTGTACGAGCAGTTGGTGCTCGAAGGCTATGTGAACTCGGCAACCGGCCGCGGCACGTTCGTCGCCGAAAGCGCGCCGGACGAGATCGTCGGCGTGCCCGACGCCGAGGCGCTGGCCGCGCCGCTCGAGTCGTTGCCTCTGCCGCTGCCTTTGCAGGGCAGCCGCGCGTTGTCAACGCGTGGCGCGAGGCTGATTTCGGGGGCGGGCGTCTCGAAGCGGCAATGGGGCGCGTTCATGCCCGGGGTGCCGGATGTCACGAAGTTTCCGGCGCGCGTGTGGAGCCGCCTGCACAACAAGTATTGGCGCCGGCCGCGCCCGGACTTGCTGACCTACGCGCCGGGCGGCGGGCTGGCCTCGTTGCGGCACGCGTTGGCGGACTATTTGCGGACGTCGCGCTCGGTACGTTGTACGCCCGAGCAGATCATCGTCACGACCGGGATCCACCAGTCGGTCGACCTGGCTGTGCGCCTGCTATCCGATCCGGGCGATGTGATCTGGACCGAAGACCCATGCTATTGGGGCGTGCGCAGCGTGCTGCACGTGTCCGGTCTGCAATCGCGGCCGATCGCCGTCGACGAAGAGGGCATCAATCCCTCCGCCGACGATCTCGCGCAGCCGCCGAAGCTGATGCTCGTCACGCCGTCGCATCAATATCCGCTGGGCATGGTGATGAGCCTCGCGCGGCGCCGCATGTTGCTCGAGTACGCGCGGCAGAATCAGTGCTGGATCATCGAGGACGACTACGACAGCGAATACCGTTACGGCAGCCGGCCGCTCGCATCGTTGCAAGGTCTGGATAGATCCGGGCAGGTGATTTACGTGGGCAGCTTCGGCAAGACGCTGTTCCCTGGGTTGCGGATCGGCTACCTGGTCGTGCCGGAAGCGCTGGCCGAGAGCTTTGCGACTGCGAGCGCGGAGTTGTACCGGGAAGGGCAGTTGTTGCAGCAGGCGATGCTCGCGGAGTTCATCGCGGAAGGGCATTTCACGTCGCATATCCGCAAGATGCGCACGCTCTACGGGCAGCGTCGCCAGACCCTGCTGGATGCTGCAGCGCACCGTTATGGCGACGCGCTGCCGGCCGTGGGCGGCGATGCTGGTTTACATCTAGTGATGCAATTGCCTGAAGGCAGTGACGACCGTGCAGTGGCTAAGGCGGCGCTGGAGCGCAATATCGTCGTACGGCCGTTGTCAGGGTATTACGCGCAGCCGTCGCTGGCGCCGTCGGGTCTGCTGATCGGCTATGCGTGTGTGCCGGACGAGGAGATCGCGCCGGCGTTCAATACGCTGGCTGAGGCGATTGACGCGACGCTTGTGCAGTTCGCGTGAGCGGGGCTTGAGGGCAGGTGAGGGCGCTTTTCAGATAGCGACGCTGTAGGGACGGACCATTGAAACGGTTTGCGTGAGGCCCAGGCCAGCAAGAGTGTCGAGGTATTCTTCGACAGACTTGGGCGGATTTTTCAACGACTTTCTGTGGTCAGCCATTGCTTCGAGAACCTTGGCCTGGTTCAGGTCGAAGAGACCAGCGATGAAGTCATCAGGATGCTGAGCGGCCACATTGAATGTGCTCAAAGCGTCGACTGGAAAATCCTTCAGGTTGAACGTGACAATGAGTTCCGCGCCGCAATGCACGGCGGCGGCGACCACATGTGCATCACCAGGGTCTGGCAAATCGATGGCCGGCATCAGATGCGCATAATTGTCGACCAAGGCATCCCGCACATGCGCGTCCATCAGGTCGCGGACGCGATAGATCTTGACGGGGTCGAGATCAGGACGGTTTGCAATCAGATTGCGGGTCCACTCGTCATGAATAGCCGGCGTCTAGCGCGCACGATAGAGGTCGGTTAGCGCGAGACGCATCAACAGATTTCGCAATGGTTGGGAGTACAGAACGCAAGCGTCGTAGATCGCAGTGAAATGTGACGACATTGATTATTCCAGGCCCATTTCCTGTGACAACGCTGCGAGTTCGTCCAAGGCCTTGCGCCGGTCCGAATCGATTCGATCCTTATACGCCATCACGTCTTCATAACGCACTCGCCGATGCGTATTGACCTTCCGGAAAGGGATTTCTTTCTTTTCCAGCAACTGGACGAAATACGGGCGCGATACGTTAAGCAGGTCGGCCGCTTCCTGCGTGGTCAACTCGGCATGAATAGGGATGATCGACACAGCGTTACCCTGGCCGATTTCCGCAAGGACGTCGACGATCAGACGCACAACAGACGTCGGCAATTCGACACTGCGCGTTTCGCCCTTGCTGTCCTTGAAGTCGAACTGTTGCGTTTCGGCGTGGCTTGAAAGCACGACGGACAGATTCCGACCGGAGACACGGGCGAGCTCAGCCTCTTGCGCTGACGGGAGCGGCGTGGGATGGATCGAGGTGTTCATGGCGCGGTTCCTTTCGAATTTCGGCATTGTAAATCGAAATATTCGAAATCGCAATAAACGAAACGAGCGCGAGCGCGTGCTTCAACGCCTCAAATCCGAATCAACACAGCCCCCAGCGTAACCAGTGCGCAAGCCACGATCCGCCGCGTGGTCAGCTTCTCCTGCATGAACAGCCAGCCGATCAGCACCGCGAAGATCGAACTGAGTTCACGCAGCGCAGAGACCATCGCAATCGGCAGATAGCGGTAGGCCTCGATGATCAGGCAATAGGCGGTGAGTGCGAGCACACCGGATGCGATGCCCTTGAGCACCACCGTGCGGCCGATGAACAACCCCTTCGCGCCGCCGCGCCAATGCCACGCAAGCAGAAACTGCGGGATATTCCAGATCAGATAGACCCACATGATGTAGCTCAGGCCGTTGCCCGCCACGCGCGCGCCGATTCCGTCGACGACCGAATACGTGGCGATAAAGAAGCCCGTCAGCAGCGCAAACGGCACGCTTTCGCCGGAAAACCGCATGCCGCGGCGGAACGCGAGTGAGACGATGCCGAGCGACACCAGCGCCACGCCGATGGCCGCCAACGGCTTGAGCGATTCATGCGCGAATACCAGCGCGCCGATGAATACGAGCATCGGCGAAAGACCGCGCGCGATAGGATAGATTTGCCCGAAATCGCCGCTCTTATAAGCGCGGATCAGTGCCAGCAGGTAGCCGAATTCGAGTACGACCGACGCGAAGATATAAGGCCACGCCTCAGGTGCAGGCAAAGGAAGCACGATCACGCCGACCGCGCTGACTGCGACATAGGGAATCGCCATCATGCCAAGCAGCCATACGCGGTCTTCGGATAGATGCAGAAACGCGTTCCAGGTAGCGTGAAGCAGCGCGGAGAGCAGCACCAGCAAGACGACAAAGGTGTCCATCGAAGATCAGGGAGAGAAGAAAGAAGGCCGGGGGGCCGGCTGCAAGCACGTGATTATTCCAGCAGAACGCGGGAATGGAGGGGTGGACGACTAAAGTGAAGGGGTTTTATGTGGCGAAAACCGGTGATTTGTGGCGAGGAGAGCCCGCTGCTCAACCTCGTCGCAGCGCTAGCAGGCCGGCGCACTTACACACTGGCACACAGTATCGAAGCGGCCTGGACGAGGGTTGGCGAAGCACGTCTCGCCACCCCCCCCAGGCTTTCAGGAATCGTGAAGCGCTCACGTCACGCGTTCGCGCAGCCACGCGGACGCCAGATCGATCACCGTCACGACCACGATCACCATGATCATCACCGCGGCCGTCTGCGCGTAATTGAACGAGCGGATCGCCTCGTACAGCACCACGCCGATCCCACCCGCGCCGACCATGCCGACCACCATCGCCGAGCGCACGTTCGATTCGAAGCGATATAGCGCGTATGAGATCCACAACGGCAGCACTTGCGGCAGCACGCCGTAAATGATTTCGTCGAGACTGGTCGCGCCGGTGGCGCGCACGCCTTCGGCCGGACGCGGATCAATTGCCTCGACCGCTTCGGCGAAGAGCTTGGCGAGCACGCCGGTGGTGTGCACCCACAACGCCAGCACGCCGGCGAACGGACCGAGTCCCACCGCGACGATGAACAGCATCGCGAAGACCATTTCATTGATCGCGCGGCACGCGTCCATCATGCGGCGCATCGGCTGCACGACCCACATCGGCGCCATGTTGTGCGCGGACATCAGCCCACACGGCACCGCGCACACCAGCGAGAGGGCCGTGCCCCACACCGCCACCGACAGCGTCACGTACATCTCGTGCAGATAGCTGCGCCATTCGGTGAAGTCCGGCGGGAAGAAGTCCTTGGCGAACTGGCCCATGTTGCCGGAGTCGGAGAGCAGGTCGAGCGGTCGCATATCGGCGCCGTGCCAGGCGCCACCCAGCACGGCAAGCACGGCGATCCAGCCGATGAGCGACAGCCAACTGCGCTTGCCCGCAGCGGGGGCGCCGCGCGCCGCCTGCGCGGCGAGCGCTTCGCTCGCACGCGCGGGCGACGTGATCAGATCAACGGTGTTCATTGCTTGGCTAAGGCGGTGTTGAGTGCGCTCAGCCTGGCGTCGAGTGCGGCCAGTTGGGTTTTGCGGTCGTCGTCGGAAAGATGCGTGTCGCTCTCGATCTTCTGCTTCTGCTGGAACAACGCGACCTGGCGAATCGGCAGCAACTGCTCATCCGACGATGCCGCGAAGCCGGCGTAGCCCGTGATAGCAGCCATCACCGCTTTTTCATGCGGATCGGTCTTGCCGTAGTTCACGAAGAAGTTGCGGATCTTGTCCTTGGTGGCTTGCGGCAGATCCTTGCGCCAAACCAGCGGGTCCGACGGAATCTGCGGCGACGTCCACAACACGCGTACTTGTGCAAACTTGTCCGGATGCTGCTTCTTCAGCGTGTCGAGCATCTCGGTGTTGTTGGTCGCGATGTCGATCTTGTTGTTCACCACGGCCAGCAGATTCGCTTCGTGGCTCGACGGCAGCACGGCCTTGAACGAGGTGTTGACCGGCGTGTTGTGCTTGGCGAACAGGTAATAGCCGGGGATCAGCGTGCCCGAGGTGGAGTTCGGATCGCCAAAGCCGAGTGTGACGTCCTTCGTGTTTTTAAACACGTCGTCGAGCGTCTTGAAGCGGCTGTTCACGTTGGTGATCAGCACCGACTTGTAACCCGCGTCGCCATTCAGATACAGGACCTTCGCGAACACTTCGCCTTGCGAGCGATCCACCGCTTCGATCGCCGAGGCATTGCCAAAATAACCGACCTGTACCTTGTTAAAGCGCATGCCTTCGATGATGCCGGCGTAGTCGGTCGCGAAGAACGCTTTGACGTTCAGGCCGGTTTGCTTGTTCATGTCGTCGATCAGCGGCTCCCAGCGCTGTTTCAGCACGGAGGACGAATCGGTCGAGATGATGCCGAGATTGATGTCCTCGGCTTGTGCGGTAGCGACGCAGGCAAATGCGGCCGCGCCGACGGTCAGCGTGATCAATGAACGCAGGAATTTCATCGCTTTGAGGTCCGGTTGAGTGAACAGAATGAGTGGGCGCGCTCAGTTCGAGTGCGCCGGATTGAGGGCGAACGCATAACGCGTCGAGGTGGATTCGGTGTCTTGCGCCGGTGCGCTGGTGTCGCCACCGTTAGCGTTGCTGTCCGCATGATTGACCGCGCCCGCGGCGGTCTCTTCGAGCAGTTCACGGGCATCGTCGCCGTAGAGTTTCTTGAGCAGGGCAGGGCTCAGCGCGGCCGAGGGGCCGTCGTAGACCACCCTGCCGCGACGCAGTCCAACGGTGCGGGGGCAATACTGCATGGCGATGTCGACCTGATGCAGCGACACCAGCACCGTCAGTTGATGTTCGACGTTAAGGGTGCGCAGCATTTCCATCACGCGGCGCGACGATTCGGGATCGAGCGAGGCGATCGGTTCGTCGGCGAGCACGATGCGCGCGCGTTGCACCAGCGCGCGCGCCAATGCCGCGCGTTGCTGCTGGCCACCGGAGAGGTTGGCGGCGCGTTCGCGTGCATGGTCGCCGATGCCGACTTCATTGAGCGCGGCCATCGACAACGCCCGCTCCGCGGCCGGAAAGCGCCCGCTCAAACGGCGCCACAAAGGCAGCCGCGCGAGCGCGCCGATCAGCACGTTGCTCTCGACGGAAAGCCGGTTCACCAGATTGAATTGCTGGAACACGAAGCCGATATCGCGGCGAATGCTGCGCACTTCGCGCACAATGCGGCCGTTCTGCTGGATTGGCCGGCCCAGAATCGCGATCTGCGACGGTTGCGCATCCGAGGCCGTGAAGCCCGCGATATGCCGCAGCAGTGTCGACTTGCCCGAGCCCGAGGCGCCAATCAACGCAACCATTTCGCCCGGCTCGACACGCAGATCGATTTCGTCCAGCGCCTTGCGGCCGTTGCTGAACGTCTTGCTCAACCGTTTGATACGAATTGCTTCCCGAATTGCTTCCATGAGTACCCCTTCATGCATCCGGCCATTGCCGGCATGTGTGGGGCTCATTCTAGGAAGCGTCTGTGACGGTTGAGTGAAGGCATCGCAACGTCTAGACGACTATATCTATATGTGTCTTTTTTGAGTCGCCGGGAAGGCAGACAGAAGTCATTCGTTCGAATGGAAAATGACACCCGTATGACATGATTTGCATTGGACGGGGCGGGCTGCGCATGATCACCCGCAGCCAGGCTATATTGCGTCATTCAGTGTGCCGTCCCCAATAACCTTGCAGTTCCTTTCGACGTCGTCATGCAGCCTTTGAGCTTTCTGCCCGACAGTTTTGCGGAGTACGAAGATCTCAAGACGATCCTCGACCAGGGCAGCGCCAGCTTCGAGATCCGCACCGTCTGCGAGACGACGGTGCGGGGCCGGCAATTCGCCGTGCACACCGCGAGTATCGGTTCAACCGATCCGCTCGCGCCGGCAATCGGGTTTTTTGGCGGCATTCACGGACTCGAACGGATCGGCTCGCAACTCGTGCTCGACTACATGCGCGCGCTGCTCGCCCGGCTGGAATGGGACGAACTGCTGGTGCGGCAGTTGCAATCGATTCGTCTGATCTTTATGCCGATCGTCAATCCGGGCGGCATGTGGGCCGCCACGCGGGCCAATCCCAATGGGGTCGATCTGATGCGCAATGCGCCGCAGAATGCCGACGAACGGGTGCCGCTGCTCGCCGGCGGTCAGCGGGTGGGTGCGTGGCTGCCGTGGTATCGCGGCCGGCAAGGCGAGCCGATGGAGCCCGAGGCCGCGGCACTCCTGCGGGTGGTCGAAACCGACATGGCCGTGCGGCCCCTGAGCATCGCGCTCGACTGCCACTCGGGCTACGGCTGGCGCGACAGCATCTGGTTTCCCTACGCGCGCACGCGCAAGCTGATGCCGCATCTGCCGGAAATGTACGTGCTGAAAACCATGTTTGAGCGCGCGCATCCGCATCATGGCTACGCGTTCGAACCGCAAAGCCACCAGTATCTGTTGCATGGCGATCTGTGGGACTTCGCGTACGACCGTACGCCGCCACCCAACGTCTTCTTGCCGATGACGCTCGAACTCGGTTCGTGGCTGTGGATCAAGAAGAATCCGCGCCAACTGTTTTCGCGCCAGGGCATGTTCAATCCGGTCAAGGCGCATCGCACCGCACGCGTGCTGCGGCGTCATGCGAATCTGCTCGATTTTCTCGCGCGCGCAGCGTTCTCGTCGCAACGCTGGCTACCGCAAGGCAATCGTCGCGAAGAACTGCTTCAAAGCGCGATCGACCATTGGACCAGGCCGGAAGCGCCATGAGCACATGGATTCTTTTGCGTGGACTGACGCGCGAAACACGCCACTGGGGTCGTTTGCCCGGCGTGCTGCGCGAGGCGACCGGCACGGATCGCCTGTTGCTGCTCGATCTGCCCGGCAACGGCGAGTTCGCTAACTTGCGCGCGCCGGCCGCGGTCGAGGATATGGTGGGCTTCGTGCGGATTGCTGCATTGCAAACGGGTGCGGCAGGTCCTTATCGCGTGCTGGCGATGTCGCTCGGCGGCATGGTGGCGACCGACTGGGCGCAACGGCATCCCGGCGAGATCGAGCGGCTCGTGTTGATCAATACCAGCATGCGGCCGTTCAGCCGCATGCACGAGCGCTTGCGTCCCTCGGCATGGCCGGGCCTGCTGGGCATCGCAGCACACTGGCGCGATGCGCCGCGCGCGGAAAGCGGCATTCATCGGCTGACGTGCAACAACGCCGAAACGCTGGGCGCCGATCTCGATGCATGGAGCGAAATTCGCCGCAGCGCGCCGGTGAGCCGCGGCAATGCGTTACGGCAGCTTTGGGCTGCCGCGCGCTTTAGTGCGGCAGCGGCGAAACCGCATTGCCCGTTGCTGATTCTCTCATCACGCGCCGATAAGCTGGTCAATCCGGTGTGTTCGGTCAAGCTCGCGGCCGCGTGGGGCGCAACGCATCGCGAGCATCAATGGGCCGGTCATGACCTGCCGCACGACGACCCGGCCTGGACCAGCGAACAGGTTCAGGTATGGCTGAAGCAGGAGGCTGGCGAATTGAAGGCCGCGCTTTAAACAGAGGCGGCACGGTCGCCGGCAGCGGGTATAACCTAAGTGAGCTCGCGCATCGATTTCCGGGTGGCAGGCGCATAATCCTGGTTCAGACGATGCATGCGAATCAAGCGATACTCGCTATTGCCGCCCGCCGGGGGAGTTGATCATGCAAGCAAAGAATGAAGAAGCCGTCACGCACCTGCTGAACGATGTCTTTGAATTTGCGCGTGGGCGATTGCCGGAGCCAACCTTCAAAGTCGTCGAGCCTTTCCTGCGGCACTACTACGATTTCGTCGACGCCGACGACCTTCAAAGCCGCTCCATCGCCGATCTTTACGGCGCGGCGCTTGCCCACTGGCAAACCGCGCAGCGCTTCGTACCAGGCAGCGAACGGCTGCGCGTCTACAACCCGATACTCGAACAGCATGGTTGGCATTCCGATCACACGGTGATCGAAATCGTCAACGACGACATGCCGTTTCTGGTCGATTCGGTATCGATGGCGGTCAACCGCCTCGGGCTCGCGCTGCATTCAGTCGTGCATCCGGTGTTTCGCATCTGGCGCGGACCGGACGGCAGCATTGTGCGCGTGGGTCAGGGCGCTGAAGATGCCGCCGATACGCGCTCGCAGCTTGCCTCATTCATTCACTTCGAGGTCGACCGTTGCGGCGACGCAGCGAAACTCGACGCATTGCGTGACGAGATCGCCAAGGTGCTGCGCGACGTGCGCGCTGCAGTGGAAGACTGGCCGAAGATCGTCGAACTCGCGCGTGTCACCGTCAAAGGCATGAAGGCCGGCGAGGCAGGGCCCGAAGGTGTCGAGGCCCGCGCGTTCCTCGAATGGATGGTGGCCGATCATTTCACGTTTCTCGGCCAGCGCGACTATGAATTGGTGCAGCACGATATCGGCTTTGGCCTGCGTGCGATACCCGCCTCCGGCCTCGGCATTCTGCGCGATGAGTTGCGTCCCGCGGGCGCTGCCGAAGTCACGCCATTGCCACCGGCGGCCGCCGATATCATCTCCGGCTCGTCGCCCATTTTCCTGACCAAGGCCAACTCGCGCGCGACGGTGCATCGGCCGGGCTATCTGGATTACGTCGGCATCAAGCTGACCGGTGCGGATGGCAAAGTGACCGGCGAGCGGCGCTTTATCGGCCTGTATACGTCCACCGCCTACCTGGTGTCGGCCTCGGAAATCCCGATCGTGCGGCGCAAATGCGCGAACATCGTACGGCGGGCCGGTTTCCTGCCCAAGGGCCACCTGGCCAAGTCACTGGTGACGGTGCTCGAAACCTATCCACGTGACGAACTGTTTCAGGCCGACGAAGACCAGCTCTACGATATCGCGCTGGGTGTGCTGCGTTTGCAGGAGCATCAGCGCACGCGTATGTTCGTCCGGCGCGACCGTTTCGATCGCTTCGTGTCGTGTCTCGTGTTCGTGCCGCGCGACAAGTACAACACCGATCTGCGGCAGCGCATTGCCAATCTGCTGACCGATGCATTCAACGGCGCAAGTGTCGAATTCACGCCGTTGTTGTCGGAGTCGACACTCGCGCGCATTCACTTCGTCGTGCATGCGAAGCCCGGCGGCATGCCGACTGTCGACACGCGTGAGCTCGAAGCGCGGCTCGTGCATGTCACGCGCCGCTGGCAGGACGATCTCGCCGACGCATTGCTCGATGCATTCGGCGAAGAGCAGGGCAACCGTCTCCTGCAACACTATGCGGATTCGTTTCCCCCCGGCTATCGCGACGATTATCCGGCCCGTACCGCGGTGCGTGATATCGAGTTGATCGAACGCGTGCAGGGCAGCGAGCGGCTCGCCATGAACCTGTACCGCCCGATCGAATCGGGGCCACGCGCGTTCCGTTTCAAGGTTTATCGTGCGGGCTTGCCTATTGCGTTGTCGCGCAGCTTGCCGATGCTCGAACATCTCGGCGTGCGTGTCGATGAAGAGCGGCCTTATCTGATCGAAGCACTCGACGCCACGCCTGCCTGGATTCACGATTTCGGCCTTGAACTCGCGGACGATGCGGAGTTCGATATCGAACGGGTGAAGGATCTTTTCGAAGACGCGTTCGAACAGGTGTGGACCGGTGGCATCGAAAGCGACGATTTCAACCGGCTGGTGTTGCGCGCACAACTGAGTGCGCGCGAGGTGACGATTCTGCGTGCCTACGCCAAGTACCTGAGGCAGGTGGGTTCGACGTTCAGCGATGCTTATATCGAACGCGCGGTCACCGGCAATCCGGCGATCGCCCGCATGCTGGTCGAGTTGTTCATTGCACGTTTCGATCCGGTGCTCGGAGACACGCGCGAGGCTCGCGTCGATAGCTTGCTGAAGACGATCGACAGCGCGCTCGATCAGGTGCCGAATCTCGACGAGGACCGGATACTCCGGCAATTCCTCGGGGTCATCAAGGCGACGCAGCGCACGAATTACTATCGCTTCGACGCCGACGGCCATCCGAAACCGTATCTGTCGTTCAAATTCAATCCCGCCCACGTGCCCGGTTTGCCCGAACCGAAACCGATGTTTGAAATCTGGGTGTACTCGCCGCGTGTGGAAGGCGTGCATTTGCGCGGCGGCCGTGTTGCGCGCGGCGGTCTGCGTTGGTCGGATCGGCGTGAGGACTTCCGCACGGAAGTCCTCGGGTTGATGAAGGCGCAGATGGTCAAGAATGTGGTGATCGTGCCGGTTGGCTCCAAAGGCGGTTTCGTCGTAAAGAATCCGCCGCCGCAAACCGAACGCGACGCGTGGATGCGTGAAGGTATCGCCTGCTATCAGACGTTCCTGCGCGGCTTGCTCGATTTGACTGACAACCTCGCGGGTACGACGGTGGTGCCGCCGCCCGATGTGGTGCGGCATGACCCCGATGACCCCTATCTGGTGGTCGCCGCCGACAAGGGCACCGCCACCTTCTCCGACTACGCGAACGCGATCTCCCAGGAATATGGCTTCTGGCTCGACGACGCTTTTGCGTCGGGCGGTTCGGTCGGTTATGACCACAAGAAAATGGCGATCACGGCGCGCGGCGCTTGGGAGTCGGTCAAACGGCACTTCCGCGAAATGGGCGTCGATACGCAAGCGACCGACTTCACGGTCGTGGGCGTCGGCGATATGTCGGGCGATGTATTCGGCAACGGCATGCTGCTCTCGCCGCATATCAAGCTGGTAGCCGCGTTCGATCATCGGCATATCTTTCTCGATCCGAATCCCGACCCGGCGGTAAGCCTTGCCGAGCGCGGACGACTTTTCGGGCTTGACCGGTCGAGTTGGGCCGACTACGACCCGTCGCTGATCTCGTCGGGCGGCGGCGTGTTTCCGCGCACCGCCAAGACGATTCCATTGTCTCCAGCCGTGCAGTCGGTGCTTGGCATCAGCGCGCCGGCGCTCGCGCCCGCTGAATTGATGCGCGCGATTCTGCAGGCACCCGTCGATCTGCTCTACAACGGCGGTATCGGCACCTATGTGAAGGCGAGCCGCGAAACGCATCTGCAGGTCGGCGACCGCGCCAACGACGCGATCCGTGTCAACGGCTCCGATCTGCACTGCAAGGTCGTCGCGGAAGGCGGCAATCTCGGTCTCACGCAATTCGGGCGTATCGAGTTCGCGCAGCGCGGCGGCCGCATCAATACCGATGCGATCGACAACTCTGCTGGGGTCGACTGTTCGGACCACGAGGTCAACATCAAGATTCTGCTGGGACTGGTCGTCTCCGACGGCGAAATGACCGGGAAACAGCGCAATGCACTGCTCGCGGAAATGACCGATGAAGTCGGCTTGCTCGTCTTGCAGGACAACTATTACCAGACCCAGGCACTCTCGATTGCGGGCCGCTATGGCGTCGAATTGCTCGATGCCGAAGCGCGTCTGATGCGTTATCTCGAACGCGCGGGCCGCCTGAACCGCGTGATCGAGTTCTTGCCGACCGATGAGGACGTCGCCGAGCGCCAGGCCGCGAAACAAGGGCTGACCACGCCTGAGCGCGCGGTGCTGCTTGCCTATAGCAAGATGTGGCTCTACGACGCCCTGCTCGAATCGTCGATGCCGGAAGACCCGCTCGTGAGCGACATGCTGATCGAATACTTTCCGAAGCCGTTGAGGCAGCGCTTTAGCGAACCGATGCAGCGTCACCCGTTGCGGCGCGAAATTCTTGCGACGCATTTGACCAATGCGTTGGTGAATCGCGTCGGCTGCGAGTTCGTGCATCGGCTGATGGAAGAGACCGATGCACAGCCTGGTGACATCGTGCGGGCCTGCATCATGGCGCGTGACGTGTTCGATCTCGACGACGTATGGCGCAGTATCGATGCGCTAGATAATCGTGTCGCCGACGATGTGCAGGCGCGAATGTTCGTCGAAGTGGCGCGGCTCGTCGAACGCTCGGCGCTGTGGTTCCTGCGGCAATTGCAATCGGGGGCGGTCAGCGACGGTGATGTCGCCGGCTTGCTCGCACGCTGCCGCGATGCGGCGCAACGGCTCGCGCCGCAATGGCCGGCGCTGTTGCCGAGCGCCGATCTCGAAGCGCTGTCCGAGCGCCAACGCGTGCTCGTGGACGCCGGTGTCGATAGCGAACTGGCGGTGCGAATCGCCAGCGGGGAGATATCGGCGGCTTTGCTCGACATCGCCGAGGTGGCGTCGACCTGCGGACGCAGTCTCGAACTCGTGGCGGGTGTCTACTTCGCGCTCGGCACGCTGCTGAACTACGGCTGGATCAGCGAGCGCGCGGCCGCGCTGCCGGCGCCCACGCATTGGGACATGCTGGCGCGCGCCACGGCGCTGGCGGAACTCGCACGCCTGAAACGCGCGCTGACTACGAGCGCGCTGGCCGACGCCGACGAGGCATCCACGCCGGACGCGTTGGTTCAGGCATGGCGCGACAAGCGCACCGCGCAACTCGAGCGTTATGCGCGCCTGCTTGCCGACTTGCGGGCCACGGGCGGCGCGAGCTTGTCGATGCTGCTGGTGATCGTGCGGGAGATGGCCGCGCTCGAAAGGGCATAGCACGACGGAGCGCGAGAGCGGGCAGATGTGCTGCATACGTCACAGAACCCGGCGAGGAACAGCGCCGGGGTTGGACGCATGCCGGTTGGCATGTCCATAATACGAACTATTGCCAACTGAAAGCGCTCTGCAAACTCACGGACCCTCGCAACGACGATGAAAGAAGAATCGCCGAAAGCCATTTTCTATGCGCTTGCCGCCAACCTCGGCATCGCTATCTGCAAGTTCGCTGCTGCCGCGTTCACTGGTTCCGGCTCGATGTTCGCCGAAGCCATTCACTCGACCGCTGACTGCGGTAACCAGTTGCTGCTGCTATTCGGCTTGCGTGAAGCGCGCAAGCCGGCGAGCCCGTTGCATCCTATGGGCGGTGGCCGCGAGATCAATTTCTATTCGCTGCTGGTGGCATTGCTGCTGTTTTTTGTCGGCGGCGCGTTTTCGGTGTACGAAGGCGTGCATCGTCTATTCGCGCGCGAGCCTTTGCAGTACGCCTATGTGGCGCTCGTCGTACTGGGCGTTTCGGTGGTGCTCGAAACGCTTTCGTTGTGGGGCGCGGTGAAGGAGATCCGCAAGTCGCATCCGGACAAACACCTGTGGCGCTGGTTTCGCGAAACGCGCGAGTCCGAACTGCTGGTGGTGGCCGGCGAGGACATTGCCGCGTTGGCGGGTCTTGCGATCGCCTTCATTGCCGTGTTGCTGACGATGGTGACTGGCAATCCAGTCTACGACGCACTGGGCTCCATCGGCGTCGGCGTGTTGCTAATGGTGATTGCGTGGCTGGTGGCGCGCGAAGTGAAGTCGATGATCGTCGGCGAATCGGCGAGCCCGGAAGTGCGCCGCGCAATCGAGACGCATCTGCGCGGCCGCTCCGAGATTCGCAGCATCATCAACATGATTACGCTGCAGTGGGGTCGCCACGTGGTGGTGGCGGTGCAAGCGGAAATGATCGACTACGCGAGCGGCCGCGCGATGGTCGATGCGATCAACGTGATCGAAGCGGACTTGCAGGAGGCGTTTCCGCAAGTGCGCTGGGTGTTTTTCGAACCGGACGTGCCGCGGGTTTGATGCTTTGTCCCGGTTGCCTGGTACGTACGGTTCACTCGGGGCCAGCGGATCGCGCTAGTGTCTCCGCTTAGGAAGGCCCTTACTTTCGCGTCTGCTGCCCGGTGCATTGGCCGCTTATTTGAAACCGGTCACCGCATGCGGCACGTACAGCTCCTCCAATTGACGGATCTCGTCCGCGCTCAGATTCAGCGACAATGCCGCGACCGCATCGTCGAGATGATGCAGCTTGGTCGCGCCGACGATAGGCGCGGTAATCGGCTTCTTCTGCAACACCCAGGCTAGCGCGACTTGCGCACGCGGCACACCGCGTTCTTTCGCAATCTGACTGACGCGTTCCACGATCCGGCGGTCCGCGTCTTCGGTATGTGCGTACAGTGTGCGGCCGAACTCGTCGGTCTCGGAGCGTGCGCTTTCAGTGTTCCAGTCGCGCGTCAGACGTCCGCGTGCAAGCGGGCTCCATGGAATGACGCCGATGCCCTCGCTTTCGCACAGCGGCAGCATCTCCCGCTCTTCCTCGCGATAGAGCAGATTCACGAAGTTCTGCATCGTCACGAAGCGCGTCCAGCCATGGCGTTCAGCCACATGCAATGCCTTGGCGAACTGCCACGCATACATCGACGACGCACCGATATACCGCGCCTTGCCTGCCTTCACCACATCGTGCAGCGCCTCCATGGTTTCTTCGATCGGCGTGTCGTCATCCCAGCGGTGGATCTGATACAGATCGACGTAATCCGTACCGAGACGCCTCAGGCTGTTGTCGATTTCCGCCATGATCGCCTTGCGCGACAGACCCGCGCCGTTCGGGCCCGGATGCATGCGGCTATTCACCTTGGTGGCCAGCACGATCTCGTCGCGCTTCGCAAAGTCCTTCAATGCGCGGCCGACGATTTCCTCGCTGGTGCCGTCCGAGTAAACGTTGGCGGTATCGAAGAAATTGATACCGTGGTCGAGCGCCTGCTTGATAAAGGGGCGCGCCGCTTCATCGTCGAGCGACCAGGAGTGGGTGCCGCGAGCGGGCACGCCGTAACTCATGCAGCCGAGACAAAGACGCGATACATCGAGGCCGGTGCGGCCCAGTTTCACATAATCCATCGAGGTGCTCCTGTGTTGAAGTGCACAAACGCGGTGCGTGCTGACGACCTCCCATTATAGGAACGGACGCGTTGACGTGCTGAAGGGCTGAAGGGCTGAAGGGCTGAAGGGCTGAAGGGCCAATCGGACGCGCGGGTCGGCGGAGTTCAATCGCGGTGGGTGAATTGCTGCAATACGTAGTGGAAAATAATTTCTTCGCATCTATACTTCTTTCGGCTTGAAAGCGGCCTTTCTCCCAATCTGCATCACAAGCAAAAAGGAAGGATCACGATGCTGACTCGCACACTTGGCGCAATCTCCGCCATTGCACTCGCGGCATGCGCCGCCTTTACATCCGGCCCTGCCAGCGCGGACGACAACGACGGTTTCTCGCAAGGCGACGGCGGCTCGCACGGGCGGCCGGTCAAGGTGATGATCATTTCGATGTTCGGGCCGGAAGGGCAAGTATGGCTCGATCGGCTTGGTCCATGGCGCGAGATTACGGTCGATGGCTTATCGCCTGACTACCCGACGGTTCATTGCAATAAGCAGGACGTGTGTGTCATGACGACTGGCATGGGGCATAGCAACGCTGCCGCGTCGATCATGGCGTTGACCTTTTCGCCGCGGTTCGATTTGCGGCATACGTACTTTATGGTGGCGGGGATTGCCGGGATCGATCCGCAGCAAGGCACGGTCGGATCCGCCGCGTGGGCGAAGTACCTGGTCGACTTCGGGATTCAGTGGGAGATCGATGGGCGGGAGATTCCGCCTGGCTGGAATACCGGATACCTCGGGATCAATACCACGAGTCCGACGGCCAAGCCGCCGCTCGACTATCGGACGGAGGTGTTTCAGTTGAATACCCAACTAGCCGATACGGCGTTTGCCTTGTCGCGCAGCGTTGTGCTGTCAGATAACGCTCAGGCGCAGGCTGCGCGGGCCAAGTATTCGTATGCGCCTGCGAATCGGCCGCCTACTGTCATTCAGTGCGACACGCTCGCGGGCGATACATGGTGGTCGGGGACGCTGCTTGGGCAACGGGCGCGGGATTGGACCAAGATTCTGACGGATGGCAATGGTGTGTATTGCACGACGCAGCAGGAGGATAACGCGACGTATGAGGCGCTTAAGCGCGCGGCCTCGGTGCATAAGGTTGATTTGAATCGCGTTGCGGTGCTGCGGGCTGGGTCCGATTTTGATCGGCCATATGATGGGCAGACTAGTGCGGATAATCTGCTTAACTATGCTGCGCAAGGGGGCTTTACGATTGCTATTGAGAACCTTTACAGGTCTGGGAATCCGCTTGTGCAGGATATTGCCACTCATTGGGGGGAGTGGCGGGAGGGGGTACCAAAGAGGTAGCTTTTTTGCCTTCGCGGCGCTTCTTGTCCGTGTTCCTGGGGCTTTGGCCTTTCCTTGAATTGTTAGCGGTCTATTAGCGTTGCCCCTGTGCGGGGCGGCACCTACTTTTCTTTGCATGCCGCGTAACTATTCAGCGCTTGTAAACTGCCACCAGGCTCTGCATAGTGAAGGACATGACAAAGATGCCTGACATCAAGGACCTGACACCGGAGCAGAAGGACGCACTCATCGTTGATCTGGTGAGGCGTCTGAACGAGCTTGAGGCAAAGCTTGAGAAGGACAGTCATAACTCCAGCAAGCCGCCGTCAAGTGACGGTCCGCAGCGCAAGCCGAAGTCATTGCGTGGCATGAGCGGGGCAAAGCCTGGCGCGCAACCGGGGCACAAGGGCAAGACGCTCAAACGCGTAGCGCGGCCTGATCACATCGAGATTCACCCGGTAGCGCCGGTATGCGATGCATGCGGCGAAAGCATCGAGTCAGCCAGCATTGCCGTGTTGCCCGAGGGACGTCAGGTGATCGATCTGCCGCCCACGCGCTTTGAGGTAACCGAGCATCGCGTGCAGATCGCACAGTGCCGCTGCGGCAAGCACCATTCGGGGGTGTTTCCCGAGGGCGTGAGCCAGGCGGTGCAGTATGGTCCCCAGGTGCGCGCCGCGGCGGTCTATCTGACGCAATACCAGCAGTTGCCTGTGGGGCGTACGGCCCAGGCGCTGGAAGACCTGTTCGGCCTGCGGGTGAGTACGGGAACCGTACAGCACAGCATTGACCAGGCCGCCCGGTTGCTGACGCCGGCGGTCAAACAGATCAGCCAGGCGCTGCGTGAGCAACCCGTGGTGCATTTCGATGAGAGCTGCATGCGCGTGGGACGCAAGACTCACTGGCTGCATAGCGCCTCGACGCGCGCGCTGAGCTGGTATGGCGCGCACAACAAGCGCGGTCGCGAGGCGCTGGACAGCTTCGGCATTCTGCCCGGCTTTGCGGGAATCGCCGTGCATGACGGCTGGGCAGCCTACGCGCAGTATGAGTGTGAACATGCGCTGTGCAATGCCCACCATCTGCGCGAACTGGTGTTTGTACTGGAGTCCACCGAGCAAGCCTGGGCCCAGCAGATGATTGATCTGCTTTGCCAGGCAAAGCGCGAGGTCGACCTCAGTCTGGCTTCAGGCAACACAGCGCTGGGTCAATCGCGCCAACGCTATTACGCGCGACGCAGCCGGACGCTGATCGCCCAGGCGCGCAGGCTCAATCCGCAGCAGGCACGTGAGCCCACGCGCAAGGAACTTCGCGGCAGGATCAGGCAAAGCTTTACCTACAACCTGCTCGGACGCCTTCACAGGCATGCGCGCGAGGTATGGCGCTTCATTGCCGATCACCGCGTACCGTTCGACAACAACCAGGCCGAACGCGATATCCGCATGCCCAAACTCAAACAGAAAATCTCGGGGTGCTTCCGCGCGATATCGGGTATGGAGGCGTTCTGCACGATCCGCTCCTACCTCGCCACCTTGCGCAAACAGAACCGTTCGCTGATCGATGCGCTGGCCTTGAGCTTTGCCGGATTCGTCGTTTCGCCTCTGACTGCCGCTGAATAGTTACGCATGCCGCAAAGAAAAGTAGGCAAAAGAAAGCGGCTCAAACCACTCCTGCTAAGTGGGCACCGTAGTTTGCCAGGGGTAGTGGTGCATCTGGAATCTGTGTTCGTGCACCTGCATACGCCAGTGACAAGGGCGTCATACTTCCGGCGGCGCTGCGCGCGCCGAAGCGTACTTCATCAAACCACCCGCTACGTTTTGGCGTTCACGCCTCGCCACCGGACCGTGGCTTGCCATTGCACCGCTGTCACCAACGCCATCGCGATTGTGATTGGAACTGCAACCGGAACCGTGATTGCAGGACACCGACATATCGTTTGAAGTAAGGGGGTGCCGGGTGAGTGCAGAGACACCTCGCCGAGGCGAAGCCGATGGTCCCCGCTACCTCAACCGAAGCCCGTGGTTTCCCGTGCAAACCCGTCCGCGACGCACGCAGTGCGGAGTGGGAGCTGATGACTCCTTTGTCACTAGCGCGGAATGTGCGAGAACACGGATTCCAGATGCACCACTACCCGCAGCAGACCACGGTGCCCACTTAGCAGCGGTTTGAGCCGCTTTCTTTCGCCTACTTTTCTTTGCGGCATGCAAAGAAAAGTAGGTGCCGCCCCGCACAGGGGCACCGCTAATAGACCACTAACAAATCAAGGAAAGGCCAAAGCCCCTAGAGCACTGACAAAAAGCGCCGCGAAGGCTAAAAACAAAAACCAAACCTTTACCGCTGCGGCGCCCGATAAGGCGTCCACGCCCCCACATCTACATCCCAATCATCAAGTTCAGACGGTGTCATAACATGCTCCTTCGTAAAGAGTGCAAACAACCCACCGCGATGAAAATTTCTTTTGGAAACCGAATCATCGCGGCGCATTCGCCTTACTGCCCGTTGGCGACGCGCGTAACGTCGCCACCAGTCCCTTCCTGCAATGCAATGCGCGCAGCCTGCGTCTGACCAATCAGACCTTTATTCGGGTACGACGTACGATTCAACGCAGGCAACGAACCATCCCGATACGCCGCGACCAGCTCAGCGTTAACTTCAGCACGCGTTTTGCCGACGGTAGTCGGCGCGGGCAACGTTTGGTAAGTGCCGGCATGCCCAATGCCCCCACCGTTGCTTTGAGCAAACACCGGTGCGCTGGCAAGCAGCGAAAGAGCCAGACCTGCTAAGAGATTGCGCTTCATGATTCACTCCTGTCGATTCGTTTGCAGCACGAGCGGCGCTGCGACAGGGTGAAATGTAGACTTCGAAGTGATGCGGATAAATCGCACTTTCGCGAAATGAATTGTCGCGAATCAGGAACAATCGTGACGACGTGCGTGTAACCCGGTTACTGCGGGGCAACCGCGGCATTAGAGCCGCGGTTGAAATTCACTTTTCCATATTCTGTACTTCAACTCACGCGAATCAGGCAACCCACTCCGTTATCACCGGCGTGTCGAGTATCGGAGCAGATTCGCGTTCTTCGAAAGTACGCTTCGTGCACATCGCGTCGAGACTGCCGCGTCCGCTGAGCAACGGGCAGCGGTCGAACAGCTCGGCAATCCAGTCTACGAAAACACGGACTTTAGGCGACAGATGCCGACTGTGCGGATAGACTGCGGAAATCGGCATCGGCAAAGGCTTCAGCTCCGGCAGCACTTCAACCAGCTGACCCGAACGCAGATGCGGCAGCACCATGAAGAGCGCCGGCTGAAACAGGCCGAAGCCTTCCAGGCCGCACGTTACGTAAGCATCGGCGTCGTTCACCGACACAATGCTCTTCATCTTCACTTCGACTTCTTTGCCATCAACCATGAAGGCCCAATCGATCGTGCGCCCCGTGCGGCTCGAAAAATAATTGACCGCTTTGTGATTCTCGAGGTCTTCGAGCGAAGTCGGCATGCCCGCACGCTCGATGTAGCTGGGGGCCGCGCATGTCACGCCCTCGAACAAACCGATACGGCGCGCCACCAGCGAGGAATCCTGTAGCGCGCCCACTCGCACCACGCAATCCACGCCTTCCTGCAACAGATCGACGGGCCGGTCCGTCAATCCGAGCTGCAGGTCGATGTCCGGGTAACGCGTGTGGAATTCACACAGCGAAGGGATCACCAGCAAACGCCCGATCGATCCCGGCATGTCGATGCGCAGCTTGCCGTGCGGCTTTTTATTGCCGCTCTGGAAGCTGGCCTCAGTCTCTTCGACGTCCGCGAGGATGCGCACGCAGCGTTCGTAATACGCCGCGCCGTCCGGCGTCAGCGACAAACGCCGCGTGGTCCGGTGCATCAAACGCGTGCCGAGGAACGCTTCGAGGTTCTGAATGATGGTGGTAACTGATGCGCGTGGCAGGTCGAGCGTTTCCGCCGCGCGGGTAAAGCTGTTGGTGTCGACGACGCGCGTGAACACTTGCATGGCCTGAAGCCGGTCCATTGCAAACCTCCTAAAAGGGGCGGGCGCGCTGAGCAGGAATCGAATCCGCAGAGCAATCGCGTTCGATTGTTCAGGGGCGCCGAATTGTGTTGCCGGATTATAGGCATTTATTTACGAGTCTGCCGAACCCACAATTCGCACCATTGAAGTTCTATGCGCATTGCGCGGCTCGACATGGATGCATTTAAACCGCCGTACTCGTTTGTGCCCGCCGGCAGCGGCCCGGCACAGGCTGACAGCACGGCACTCGACGTCACTGACGTGCAGATCGAAGGGCACGCACAGGACATTACGTTGCGTTTGTACCGCCAGGCACAGAAAACCGCACTGCCGGTACTGCTTTATTTCCACGGTGGCGGTTTTACCAAGGGCTCGATCGATCAGGCCGACTTCGCCGCCCGTTATTTCGCAGAACACTTACCGGCTCTGGTCGTTTCGGTCGGTTATTCGCTGGCGCCGCAGTTTCCGTTTCCGGCGGCGCCTGAAGACGCACATCGCGCGGCGCTGTGGGTGCAGACACGAGCACGCGCGTTTGGCGGGAATAGCAAGAAGGTCGGCGTGGCGGGCCACGATGCCGGCGGGCAGTTGGCCAACTGCCTCGCTTTCATCGCGCGTGATCGCGGCGACGTGCGCATTGCGGCGCAAGCGCTGTTCGGACCGATGCTCGATCCAAGCCTGACGCGCCTCGGCGACGAAAAGCGCCTCGGCTCAGATATCACCGCGAAGGAATGCGCGGCGTGTTATCGCGCGTATCTGCCGCAAGCGTCGCAGCGCATGCATCCGTATGCCGCACCGCTCGAATCGTCGCGCCTGGCGGGCCTGCCGGCCACGCTGATCGCGACGGCGCAAAACGACGTGCTGCATGTGGAAGCGGAGAAATACGCGAGCGGGCTGATCGATGCGGGTGTGCTGACCCAGGTGGTCCGCTATCCCAGCGTCTCGCACGCCGCGTTGGCCGACCATCCGCCCGCCTTGCAGGAAGCGGTGCGATTTTTTCAGTGGCGCTTCGATGCGCGCGCCCATCGCTGAGACACCAATAAGCAAAACTTTAATCAACGATACCGGGAGCTTCTCATGACTATCCTTCCTCTTTCCCGTCGCCGTGTGGCGATTGCCGTGCTAGCTGTCATCGTGGTGGCCGGACTGGGCACGTTCGGCGCGATCCGCGTCGACGCGAGCTCGCCTGCTGCGCCGACCATCGTGCCGGAAGTCGATGTGGCCACCGTGGTGCAAAAGACCATTACCGACTGGCAAAGCTATTCCGGCCGCCTCGAAGCGGTCGAAAAAGTGGACGTCCGTTCGCAAGTGCCGGGCACGATCGTGTCCGTCAACTTCAAGGACGGCGCCCTCGTGAAGAAGGGCGACACGCTGTTCGTGATCGATCCGCGTCCGTACGCGGCTGAAGTCGATCGTACCGAAGCACAGGTCGCGGCAGCGCAAGCGCGTACGGGCTATACGCAAAGCGATTGGGAGCGCGCGCAACGCCTGATCGCCGACAACGCGATCGCCAAGCGCGACTACGACGAGAAGCAGAACGCCGCGCGCGAAGCGAGCGCCAACCTGAAGGCCGCGCAAGCCGCCGTCGAAACCGCGCGTATCAATCTCGGCTACACGAAGATCGTCGCGCCGGTGTCGGGCCGTGTCTCGCGTGCGGAAATCACGGTGGGCAACGTGGTGTCGGCGGGCGCAAGCTCGGCGCCGTTGACCACGCTGGTGTCGGTTTCGCCGATCTACGCATCGTTCGACGTTGACGAACAGACCTACCTGCAGTACCTGAGCCGCGCAAAGGATGGCAGCAAGGTGCCGGTGGACCTCGGGCTGGCGGATGAAAGCGGCTACTCGCGCAGCGGCACGATCGAATCCGTCGACAACCGGCTGGATACGTCGTCCGGCACGATCCGGGTGCGTGCGCGCTTCGATAACCAGGACGGTGCGTTGATCCCAGGTTTGTATGCGCGCGTGAAGGTCGGCGGCAGCGAGCCGCATCCGGCACTGTTGATCGACGACGCCGCAGTGGGCACCGATCAGGACAAGAAGTTCGTGCTGGTGGTCGACCAGAGCAACCACGTCGTGTACCGGGAAATCGCAGTGGGCGGCATGCAGGGCAACCTGCGCGTCGTCAAGGGCGGTTTGCAGGCAACCGACCGGATCGTCGTGAACGGTGTCCAGCGGGTGCGTCCGGGCGATGCAGTGCGCGCTCACATGGTGCCGATGACCACCGATCAGGATCCGAACAGCGCGCCGCTTGCGCAGACGCGGGCAAAAGCAGCGGACAAGAATTCGTGAGCCCCGTGCGCCGCGCTTGCCCAGTCATGTTGACTGGCCGTAGCGGGCGCATGCTCCAACGTTAAGAGCTTCCCATGAACATATCCAAATTCTTCATCGATCGACCGATCTTTGCCGGTGTGTTATCGGTATTGATCCTGCTGGGGGGCATCATTTCGCTCTTCAAGCTGCCGATTTCGGAGTACCCGGAAGTCGTGCCGCCTTCGGTGGTGGTGCACGCGCAATATCCGGGCGCCAATCCGAAAGTGATCGCGGAGGCCGTTGCGGCGCCGCTTGAAGAGCAGATCAACGGCGTCGAGAACATGCTGTACATGCAGTCGCAAGCCAATAGCGACGGCAATCTCACGCTGACGGTGACCTTCAAGCTCGGCACCAATCCGGACCTGGCGACGCAACTTGTGCAGAACCGCGTCAACCAGGCGCTGCCGCGCCTGCCGGAAGACGTGCAACGGCTTGGCATCACGACCATCAAGAGCTCGCCGACGCTGACGATGGTGGTCCACCTGATCTCGCCGAACAATCGCTACGACATGACGTACCTGCGCAACTACGCGTTGCTCAACGTCAAGGACCGCTTGGCGCGGATTCAGGGCGTCGGCGAAGTGCAGTTGTGGGGTTCGGGCGACTACGCGATGCGCGTCTGGCTCGATCCGCAGAAAGTCGCACAGCGTGGTTTGACCGCGACCGAAGTGGTCAACGCGATCCGCGAGCAGAACATTCAGGTGGCAGCCGGTGTGATCGGCGCATCGCCTTCGGTGCCGGGCACGCAACTGCAGTTGTCGGTGAATGCGCGTGGCCGTTTGAAGACTGAGGGCGAATTCGGCGACATCATCGTCAAAACCGCGCCGGATGGCGGCGTGACGTACCTGCGGGATATCGCACGTGTCGAACTCGCGGCGTCGGAATACGGCCTGCGTTCGCTGCTCGACAACAAGCCTGCTGTGGCGCTCGCTATCAACCAGGCGCCGGGTGCGAACTCGCTCGCGATTTCCGACCAGGTCCGTTCCGCAATGAAGGAGCTGGCGGAAGACATGCCGGCAGGCGTCGAATACAAGATCGTCTATGACCCGACGCAGTTCGTGCGCTCGAGTATCGAGGCGGTGATTCACACGCTGCTCGAGGCGATCGCGCTGGTGGTGATCGTGGTGATCGTGTTCCTGCAGACCTGGCGTGCGTCGATCATTCCGTTGATTGCGGTACCGGTGTCGATTGTGGGTACGTTCTCGCTGTTGCTGGCGTTCGGCTTCTCGATCAATGCGTTGTCGCTGTTCGGGATGGTGCTGGCCATCGGGATCGTGGTGGACGATGCGATCGTGGTGGTGGAGAACGTCGAACGGAACATCGAAAGCGGGCTCAGTGCGCGCGATGCGACTTATAAGGCCATGCAGGAAGTGAGCGGGCCGATTATCGCCATCGCGCTGACGCTGGTTGCCGTGTTCGTGCCGCTCGCTTTCATGACCGGTTTGACGGGCCAGTTCTACAAGCAGTTCGCGATGACCATCGCGATCTCGACGGTGATCTCGGCGTTCAACTCGCTGACCTTGTCGCCGGCTTTGTCCGCGATGCTGTTGCGTGGCCACGGCGCCAAGGAAGACTTCCTGACGCGTGTGATGAACCGCGTGCTGGGTCGCTTCTTCAAGGGCTTCAACAAGGTGTTCCATCGCGGCTCGGCGGAGTACGGTCGTGGCGTGAGAGGCGTGCTGGGCCGTAAAGGTGCGATGCTCGCGGTCTACGCGATCCTGCTGGGTGCAACGGTGCTGATCTCGCGCGTCGTGCCGGGCGGTTTCGTGCCGGCGCAGGACAAGGAATACCTGATTGCGTTTGCGCAACTGCCGAACGGCGCGTCGCTGGATCGCACGGAAAAGGTGATCCGTGACATGAGCGCGGTTGCCTTGAAGCAGCCGGGCGTGGAAAGCGCGGTGGCGTTCCCGGGCCTGTCGGTGAACGGCTTCACCAATAGTTCGAGCGCGGGCATCGTGTTCGTCACGTTGAAGCCTTTCAAGGAACGTGGCGACAAGAAACTCTCGGCCGGTGCGATTGCCGGTGCGTTGAACCACCAGTACGGCGCGATCAAGGATTCGTTCGTTGCGGTGTTCCCGCCACCTCCTGTGCTTGGCCTGGGTACGCTGGGCGGCTTCAAGATGCAGTTGGAAGATCACGGCGCGGTGGGCTATGCGGAGTTGAACAAGGCTGCGGAAGCGTTCGTGAAGAAGGCAGCGCAAACGCCTGAACTCGGACCGACGTTCTCGAGCTATCAGATCAACGTGCCGCAATTGAACGTCGACCTGGATCGCGTGAAAGCCAAGCAACTCGGCGTGCCGGTCACGGACGTGTTCAACACGATGCAGATCTATCTGGGCTCGCTGTATGTGAACGACTTCAACCGCTTCGGCCGCGTGTATCAGGTGCGGGTGCAGGCTGACGCGCCGTTCCGTCAACGTGCCGACGACATCCTGCAATTGAAGACGCGCAATGCTGCCGGTGACATGGTGCCGCTGTCGTCGCTGGTGACGGTGACGCCGACGTATGGTCCGGAAATGGTGGTGCGTTACAACGGCTATACGGCTGCCGACATCAACGGTGGTCCGGCGCCGGGCTTCTCGTCGGGCCAGGCGCAAGCCGCGGCCGAACGCGTGGCGGCGGAAACCTTGCCGCACGGCGTGAAGCTCGAATGGACCGACCTGACGTATCAGCAGATCATCGCCGGCAATGCGGGCCTGTGGGTGTTCCCGATCAGCGTGCTGCTCGTGTTCCTCGTGCTGGCCGCGTTGTATGAAAGCCTGACGCTGCCGCTCGCCGTGATCCTGATCGTGCCGATGAGCGTGCTATCCGCGCTGACCGGTGTGTGGCTCACGGGTGGCGACAACAACATCTTCACGCAGATCGGTTTGATGGTGCTGGTGGGGCTGTCGGCGAAGAACGCGATTCTGATCGTCGAGTTCGCTCGCGAACTCGAACATGACGGGCGTACGCCGCTGGCGGCGGCGATCGAGGCGAGCCGCCTGCGTCTGCGTCCGATTCTGATGACGTCGATCGCTTTCATCATGGGTGTGGTGCCGCTCGTGCTCTCGAGTGGAGCGGGTTCGGAGATGCGTCATGCGATGGGTATCGCAGTGTTCTTCGGCATGCTCGGCGTGACGCTGTTCGGCCTGATGCTGACCCCTGTGTTCTATGTGGTGCTGCGTACGTTGGCGGGCGGGACGATTCACGTCGCGCAGAAAGACGCGCCGCACCTTGGGGCGCCGGTGACGGACGCCTGAGGAGAAAATAATAATGAAGCGTTTTGAATCTTTAAGCGGGTGGGGCAGAGCGGCTGCCAGCGGTTTGCTGCTGGCGTTGCTCGCGGCCTGCTCCGTGGAGCCCACGTATAAGCGGCCGGAGGTGGATACGCCGGCTGCGTTCAAGGAAACGCCGACTGCTGCATCGGCTGCGTCCGGTGCTTCGGCTACATCGGCTACGTCCGCCGCATCGCCGCAGGACACGGGCACCTGGAAGCAGGCTCAGCCCGCCGACGACGCGCATCGCGGCGAATGGTGGACGATCTTCGGCGACCCGCAGTTGAACGCGCTGGAAGAACAGGCGGCTGCAGCGAATCAGGACCTGAAGGCCGCTGCGGCGCGTGTGCAGCAGGCGCGTGCGGTGACGCAGGCGGCGAAGTCGGACTGGTTCCCGAAGTTCGACGCGGGCTTTGGTCCGACGCGTGAACGGGCATCGGCGGCCTCGCAGTTTCAGCCGGATAGCGCGGGCGGGACGAACGGCACGATCTGGCGTGCGCAGGTTGGCGCATCGTATGAAACCGATCTGTTCGGGCGAGTCGGTTCGAACGTGAATGCATCGCGTGCGGACGAGCAGCAAAGTGAAGCATTGTTCCGGTCGGTACAGTTGTCGTTGCAAGCCGACGTTGCGCAGAACTACTTCCAGTTGCGCGAGCTCGACACGGATCAGGATCTGTACCGCCGTACCGTGGCGTTGCGCGAGGACACGCTGAAGCTGATCGAGCGCCGTTTCAGGGAAGGCGATATCGGTGAGCTGGATGTTTCGCGTTCTCGCAACGAACTGGCGAGTGCGCGTGCCGATGCAGTGGGCGTGGCGCGTCAGCGCGCGGCCTCCGAGCACAGTCTGGCGATTCTGCTCGGCAAGCCGCCGGCCGATTTCTCGTTCGCGGAGGCACCGCTCGTGCCGGTGACGGTGCGCGTGCCGCCAGGTTTGCCTTCGGCGCTGCTCGAACGTCGGCCGGACATTTCGGCGGCGGAGCGGGCGATGATGGCGGCGAATGCGCGGGTCGGTCTGGCGAAGTCGGCGTTCTTCCCGAAGCTCGATATCACGGGTGCGGCTGGTTTTGAATCGGCGACGCTGGGCGATCTGTTCAAGTGGTCGAGCCGCGCGTTTATTCTCGGGCCATTCGCCGGTACCGCGCTAACGTTGCCTTTGTTCGACGGTGGCCGCCGCAAGGCAAACCTCGCGCAAGCTCGCTCGAAGTACGACGAAGATGTCGCGCAGTATCGTCAACAGGTGCTGGTGGCGTTCCGTGAGGCCGAGGACAACCTGGCCGATCTGCGTTTGCTCGACGATCAGATGCGCGAGCAGAACGATGCGGTCGTGGCCTCGCAACGCGCGGCGCATCTGTCGCGCACGCAGTACACGGAAGGCGCGGTCAGCTATCTGGATGTGATCGACGGCGAGCGGCAGGTGCTGACATCGCAACTACAGGCGAGCCATCTGTCGGGCACGCAGGCGGTGGCGACGGTTAACCTGATTCGCGCGCTGGGTGGCGGCTGGGGTGATGTGAAGCCTGCGGGCGACGAGACGGTGGGGGCGGTTGCGCCGGCTTCGGGTCCGGTTGCTACTTCTGCTTTTGCGTCGGCGGAGCAGGTGGCGAAGCGCTAAGGTCTGTTTTTAGTTTGTTGGCTGGTGAAGAACGCCGGGTTGCGCTAAAGCGTGGCCCGGCGTTTTTTCTTTGGTGACGTGTTGCGCCAGCTCCATGGGGCGAGCCCCAAATCATTTTTCCCGCTTTCCTTCCAAAAATCCGTTCGTAGACCACCGGTTTCCCGCCGTCTATGATGATTCGCACCTCATCTGGAGAGAGGCGATGACCTGTCCGACCTGCCGCTGTCCGCGCTGTCCGCGCTGACCCGCTCACGCGTTCTATCGCTGCCGCACGCCGGTTAAACCGCGCGCTGCAGATTTCTGTTGTCCGACCGATTCCGGCACGCCTGCCCGCATGTCGTGGAATCGGCTCGCCTCGAAACACACCACGCCCCTATCCTAACGAGTTCACCATGCGCATTTCTCTGACCACTGCACGGCGTTTTTTCAAGGCGCGGACGCTGACGTTCCTCGGCGCGTTCGGCCTCGCGCTGGCGTTGTCCGCTTCGCCCGCGTTCGCGGCAGACACGCCCACGCTGAAAATCGGCATCGCCACCAGCCCGCAAATCGAGGCGCTCAAAGTCGCCGCGCGCGAAGCGAAGGAGCAAGGGCTTGACGTGAAGATCATCGAGTTTACCGACTGGAATACGCCGAACGCGGCGCTCGCCAACAAGGATATCGACGTCAACTATTTCCAGCACATCCCGTTTCTCGAGAACGCAAAGAAGCAGGGTGGTTATAACTTCGTCGCAATCGCCCCGGGCACGATCATGAAGATCGGCCTGTATTCGAAAAAGATCAAACGCTTCGATGAATTGAAAGACGGCGCCACCGTTGCCATCGCTAACGATCCGGTCAACGGCGGTCGTGGTCTGTTGTTGCTGCAACGCGCCGGTCTCATCAAACTGACGCCGGGCATCGATTATCGCGCCACGACGCTAGACATCATCGACAACCCGAAGCACCTGAAGATCGTTCAGCTCGAAGCCTCGCAATTGGCCCGTTCGCTCGACGACGTCGATCTCGCGCAAGGCTACCCGAGCTTCATCAAGCTCGCGGGCACCACCGATCCGAACAGCGCATTGTTGTTCGACGGCCTGGAAAACAAGAACTACGCGATCCAGTGGGTCGTGCGTCCGGAAAGCGCAAATGATCCGCGTATCCGCAAGTTCATCTCGATCTATCAGCATTCGCCCGCTGTGCGCGCTGCGCTCGACAAAGCCTTCGGCAGCCTCTACGCCGTCGCCTGGTAAGGCACGCCGCTAGCAACGTTGCAACCAGCAAGGAGCCGCACGATGGCGAAGAAAAAGATCCTGCTGAACGCGTTCAATATGAATGCGGTCGGTCACATCAATCATGGTTTGTGGACGCATCCGCGCGACCGTTCGGCGCACTACACCGACCTCGACTACTGGACGAGCCTCGCGCAAACGCTCGAGCGCGGCAAGTTCGACGGGATCTTTCTCGCGGATATCGTCGGCGTATACGACGTTTATCAGGGCGGTCCGGAAACCTCGTTGCGTGAATCGGTGCAGATTCCGATCAACGATCCATCGCTGATTGTGCCCGCGATGGCACACGTGACGAAGCATATCGGCTTCGGCGTCACGTCGAATCTGACTTACGAGCCGCCGTACCTGTTCGCGCGCCGCATGTCGACGCTGGATCATTTGACTAAGGGTCGGGTGGGCTGGAACATCGTGACGGGCTATCTGGACAGTGCCGCGCGCGGCATGGGTCTCGCACAACAGATCAGCCACGACGACCGTTACGACCGCGCGGACGATTACATGGACGTGGTCTACAAGCTATGGGAGCAAAGCTGGGAGGACGACGCGGTAGTGCGCGATCGCGAGGCACGCATCTTCTCGCACCCTGACAAAGTGCATCGCGTGAAACACGACGGTCCGTACTATTCGATCGACGCCATTCATTTGAGCGAGCCATCGCCGCAACGCACGCCGGTGCTGTATCAGGCGGGTTCGTCGAGCCGGGGCGTCGATTTCGCGGCGCGTCACGCGGAATGCGTGTTTGTCGGTGGCCAGAACAAGCAGCTCACGCGTTCCATTGTCGACGACATTCGTGCACGGGCGGTCAGCTTCGGCCGCGCGCCGGACGATATCAAGATCTTTGCCGGCATCACCGTTGTAGTCGGCGAAACAGAACGCGCCGCGCAGGAGAAATTCGAAGAGTACCGGCGTTATGCGAGCGCCGAGGGCGGTATCGCGCATTTCTCCAGTTCGACCGGCATCGACTTCTCGCAGTACGAACTGGATGAACCGATTTCGTATGTGAAGACCGAATCGATGCAATCTGCCGTTGAAGCGATTTCGAAGAAGAGCGTGAGTGGCGTATGGACCAAACGCAAAGTGCTCGAACAGATGACGCTCGGCGGCCGCGCGAAGCCCGTAGTCGGGTCACCGCAGCAGATCGCGGACGAGCTGGTGTCGTGGATAGAAGAGGCGGGCGTTGACGGATTCAATCTGACGCGCACTGTCATGCCCGAATCGTTCGAAGACTTCGTCGATCTGGTGGTGCCGGAATTGCAGAATCGCGGCGTCTACAAGGAAGATTACGACCCGGCGCCGACGCTGCGCGAAAAGCTATTCGGCGGCGGCCGTGCGCGACTGCCTGAGGTGCATGCCGGCGCGCAGCATCGGCGTAATGCACCAATTGCGCAAAGCGGCGCGCGATCCACCGTGGACGCCTGAGAGGAACGAAGCCATGGCTCATCTTTTCGACGTGCCGCAATTCATTGAAGACGCACCGTCCCTCGCCTTGAATCGTGATGCGGCCGATGCCGCGCAAGAAGTTGTCGTATTCGACGACGTGGGCAAGGTGTTCGCCAACACGCGCGGTGTGTCGACTGCGGCACTGGCGAACGTCACGCTGAAGGTGGCGCGCGGTGAAGTGTTCGGCATCATCGGGCGAAGCGGCGCAGGTAAATCGACCCTGCTGCGGCTCGTCAATGGTCTGGAAAAGCCGAGTTCCGGCGCCGTGCGCGTGAATGACGTGAGTGTCGGCGAGCTCGACGAACGCGGGCTGGTCACGCTGCGGCGGCGTATCGGCATGGTGTTCCAGCATTTCAATTTGCTCTCCGCTAAAACGGTGCACGAAAACATTGCGTTGCCGTTAAAAATCGCTGGTGCGCCTAAAGCGGCGATCGACAAAAAGGTCGACGCCTTGCTCGAACTAGTCGGCCTATCGACCAAGCGCGACGCTTATCCGGCGAGTTTGTCCGGCGGTCAGAAGCAGCGCGTCGGGATCGCGCGCGCCCTTGTGACTGACCCGGACATTCTGCTGTGCGACGAGGCAACGTCCGCACTCGATCCCGAAACGACGCAAGCCATTCTCGCGTTGCTGCGCGATATCAATCAGCGGCTCAACCTGACCATCGTGCTGATTACGCACGAGATGCAGGTCATTCGCGAGGTCTGCGATACGGTGGCCGTGATCGAGCGTGGTGAAGTGGTGGAGACGGGTCCGGTGTGGCGTGTATTCGGCGACCCGCAGCACGATGCGACGCGCGCGTTGCTGCGGACCCTGGTGCATGATCTGCCTGCGGATCTCGCCGCGCGCGTCAAACCATTGCACGAGATCGCACAAGCGGATGCGCAGATTCTGCTCGACGTGCGCTTCACCGGCAGCGATGCACGTGAGCCTGACCTGGGCGGGTTGACGTCTGCATTGAGCATTGAAGGTGGCCGCGTGAGTTTCGTGCATGGTGGCATCGACCGGATCCAGGGGCATGCGCAAGGGCGTCTGGTGGTGTCGGCGGAAGTGCGCGCGAACGCGGACGGCACGGTGCAAAAGCAGATCGCGACACTGCTCGAGCGTGCGCGTCACTATGCCAATCACGTCGAGGTGCTGGGCTATGTCTGATCTCTGGCTCTCGGAACTCGCCGATGCCATTCGCGACACCATCGTCATGGTCGGCGTATCGGCCTTCGTCGCGGCGCTGGTCGGCATTCCCCTTGCATTGGTGCTGGTCACCACAACGCGCGGCGGCATCTTTGAAAAACGTGTGGTGAACAGCACGCTCGGCGCGCTCGTCAATGCGTTCCGCTCCACGCCGTTCATTATTTTGCTGGTCGCGCTGTTGCCGCTCACACGTTTGCTGATCGGCACGACGATCGGTGTATGGGCTGCCATCGTGCCGCTCAGTATCGCGGCGATTCCTTTTTTTGCGCGCGTGGCCGAAGTGAGCTTGCGCGAAGTGGACCGCGGTTTGATCGAAGCCGCGCAGGCAATGGGCGCACAGCGCCGGCATATCATCTGGCATGTACTGCTGCCTGAAGCGCTGCCGGGCATTCTCGGCGGCTTCACGATCACCGTGGTGGCGATGATCGGTTCCTCGGCCATGGCGGGCGCGGTGGGCGCCGGTGGTCTCGGTGATCTGGCGATCCGCTACGGCTATCAGCGTTTCGATACCACCGTGATGGTGACGGTGATCGTGTTGCTGATCGTGATCGTGACGGCGGTGCAGTTCGTCGGCGACCGCTTCGTGCGACGGCTTGCGCAACGCGCATGATCGTCGTCTTTCGACCGCTATTTGCATAACGAATACGCGCTTGCGGCCCACGTTTTCAGCGTTGACGCCGCCGTCTGTCATGCTATTTACGACGCAGGGCGCAGCGAGACTGCCGCTCACCTGATCGAATGCAAACCGGCCGCGCTGATAAGCCGCGTGTCGTTCGCCAAACTTCTTCACGTGGACATTGCATGAACGAACCTCGACATCCCGAGGCACTGCAACCGCTGCAAACCGGCGCTGCGCCTGTGGTGCGCAATCTTACCGGCTTGCTCGACGCGTTGCGTGCCAGCGCGGCTCAGCGCGATCGCGACGGCGGCCACGCCGCGCGGGAAAAACAATGGATCGCCGACGCGGGGCTGCTCACGCTCGCCGTGCCGCGTGAATTCGGCGGTTCCGGCACGCACTGGCCCGAGATCTACGAGACGATCCGCCAGATCGCGCGAGTCGACAGTGCGCTCGCGCATCTGCTTGGCTTCACGTGCCTGCAGGTGGTCAGCGTCAATGTATGGGGCAACCCGGAACAACGTGCCCGCTATCTGGGCGGCACCGTGGAAGAGCGCTGGTGGTGGGGTAATGCGGTCAATCCGCTCGACACGCGACTCGTTGCAAGCGGAACCAGCGACGGTGGCTATCTTTTAGATGGGCAGAAAGGATTTTGTTCGGGCACGCGCGGCTCGCACATGATGACGGTTTCCGGGCACGTTCCGGTTACCGGCAAAGCGGTGTTCGCGGTGGTGCCGACCACGCGTGAAGGCATTACCGTTCACGAAGACTGGAATCCGATCGGTCAGCGGCAAACCGATAGCGGCAGCGTCTCCTTTGTGCAAGTCAAGGTTGAACCGCACGAGGTGCTGGAGCGGGCCGACACCTCATACGCGAGCCTGCGCACGCTGATTTCGCAGCAGGTGCTGATCAATCTGTTCGTCGGCATCGCGCAGGGCGCGCTCGAAGAAGCACGCGCGTACGTCACACAGTACGGCAAACCGTGGATATCCTCGGGCGTCGAAAAAGCCACCGACGATCCCTACCTGATCCAGCGCTTCGGTGAGATGCGTCTGCAGGCGGTGAGTGCGGAAGCGCTGGCAGTGCGTGCCGCCTACGCGCTCGAGGACGCATGGCAACAAGGCCCGTCTCTGGACGCCGAAACCCGTGCGCAGGTGGCGCTCGCCACCTCGGAGGCGAAAATCGTCGCGCACCGCGCCGCGCTCGACGTCAGCGAAAAACTGTTCGATGCCTGCGGCGCGCGTGCCACACACGCGCCGCTCGCGCTCGACCGCTTCTGGCGCAACGCTCGCGTGCATACGCTGCACGATCCACTCGACTATCGCGTACGCGACGTCGGCCGTTATGCGTTAAGCGGGACATTGCCGGAAGTTTCTTTGTACACTTGAGGCGGTTCGCGGCAGCCTGCATGAGGCGTCGCGGTTTATCCCCTTCAAGAGACCACTGGCTTGCAGTTCAAATTACCGACCACCGCAACGGCGCCGTTTTGCCCATCCGAGGTGCAAGGCACGGTCGCCGTTACGCAAGGCGCGCCGTTCTGGAAAAAAATCCTGCAATTCGCGGGGCCTGGCCTGCTGATTTCGATCGGCTACATGGACCCCGGCAACTGGGCCACCGATATCGAAGCGGGCTCGCGTTACGGCTACAGCCTGCTGTTCGTCGTCATGTTGTCGAGTCTTGCGGCGATGGCGCTGCAATGTCTGAGCATGCGCCTCGGCATCGCCACCGGGCGGGACCTCGCGGAATTGTCTCGGCTGCGTTACTCACCAGGTGTCGCGCGCTTTCAGTGGCTGCTTGCGGAGCTGTCGATCGTGGCCTGCGATCTGGCCGAAGTGCTCGGCGGCGCGCTGGCTTTCCATCTGCTCTTCAAATGTTCGCTGACCACCGGCGTGTTGCTGACCGCGTTCGATACGCTGATCGTGCTTGGCCTGAAGGGCAAAAATTTCCGCGACCTTGAAGCGATCATGCTCGGGTTGATCGCGACGATCGGCGTCGGCTACATCATCGAGTTGGCACTGGTGAAGCCGCATTGGCCGTCCGTCGCGCAAGGACTGATTCCTTCGTGGCAGGCACTCAGCAGCCGCGAGCCGATGTATCTGGCGATCGGCATTCTCGGGGCGACTGTGATGCCGCACAACCTCTATCTGCATTCGTCGATCGTGCAGACCCGCGCGGTTAAACGCGATTCGGCCAGCATCCGGTCGGCGATCGGCATGTCGCGCATCGATACGATCGTCTCGCTGATAATTGCGCTGCTGATCAACATGGCGATCCTGATTCTCGCGGCCGCCGCGTTCCACGCGACCGGCCACAATCAGGTCACCGAAATCGAAGACGCGTACAAACTGCTGGCGCCGATCGTCGGCACCGGTTTCGCAGCGGTGCTGTTCGCGATCACGCTGCTGGCGTCGGGGCAAAGTTCGACCTTCACCGGCACGGTGGCCGGGCAGGTCATCATGGAAGGCTTCCTGAAGCTGAAAATTCCGTGCTGGCAACGGCGCTTCATTACGCGGGCGCTCGCCTTGATTCCGGCGCTGATCGGCGTGCAGATGATGGGCAACGGCGCAGTCGGCAAGCTGCTGGTCGCAAGCCAGGTCGTGTTGAGCCTGCAACTGCCGTTCGCGCTCTATCCGCTGATTCGCATGACCAACGATCGTTCGCTGATGGGCGAATTTGCCAACAGACTTCCGACGCGGTTTCTCGCCTGGTCGCTGTTCGTGGTGATCAGCGCGGCGAACCTGTGGCTGGTGGTGCAGACGGTGGGACTGGTGGACTAATACGGCAGCGGGAGGTAGCGGGGTAGAGCCTGGCGTCGGGTGTTAGATGTGAGGTGTCCCGTGTCCGGGCCAGAACCACATAAAAAAAGTCCGCAGGATGGCGGACTTTTTCCAAGGTGCTTCGGTTCGAATCAGGCTGGACCGGCCCTCATCGATTCCACTTAACTCAGGCGGCTTGTGCAATCTGCGCTGCTTCGAGCGCTTCCTGACGAGCGGCGGCGGCCTTTTTGGTCTTGCCGGCGCGCGATGGCGGCTGGCAGGCGCCACACACCACGTTGTGTTGCAGATCGTGCTTGTGCGCGACGAACTTGCCGGTGCAACGGCAGCATTTGGTCAACTGCAGGATGTCGGCGTCGAAGAAACGCACCAGCGTCCATGCCCGCGTGAGATCCAGCACCGGTTCGGAGTCGCTGTGCTGGCAATGTTCCAGATACAGCCGATACCCCTTGGTCAGCGCATCCAGGTGCGAGCAACGCGCTTCGTTCTTCAGGAACAGGTACGTGTTGTAGAACAACGACGCGTGGATGTTCGCCAGCCACGTCATGTACCAGTCCGCCGAGAAAGGCAGCATACCCTTGGGCGGCGACACACCTTTGACCTCGCGGTACAGGCGGATCATGCGGTCGCGCGAAAGCGTCAACTCGCTTTCGAGTACCTGCATGCGCGCGCCGAGTTCAATCAGCGCGATGGCACGGAATACTTCTTGTGCGTCTTCCGTCAGGCTACGCTTGAGCATCGCGGTCACCTCGATTAAGCAAATTGCTCAGCAGGCTGGCCTGCAAGCAGGATCGCCGCGTGAGTCGGTGCAACTGCGGCATGCTTTGTCGTTTGCGTCAACGCCGACAACATCGAGTGGTCGTTGAAGCGGAAGAAGCACAAAAGCTGATCGGAAGCGGCCAGCTTGACGATCTGCGCGAGCGACAGCCCGGCAAGCAAATCAGCCAGTTCCGACGACAGTCCCAGTCGGAACATGCCGACCGGTTTGTCCTCACGCAACATACGTTGCGCGAGCATGATGTAAGACAAGTTGATCTCGCGGATTGAATCCAGCGTCTCGCTGCTACGGTCCATTTTCTGTGTTTCCGAAGCCCCGAATTACTATGTCGGCTTTTTTTGCCGTTATGTCTTTTGTGCCTCACCGGAAACGTTGTCCTCCGGCTACATGTCACTACCTGATACAGCTCGCGACTTTTTGATACATCGCGTTACATTTCGTAACAGCTTGGGACGAATTGTATGAAGGGCAAAACAAGAAATCAATCCCTTCTCAAAAAAATATCTCAAAAAGATGCATCAAATTTCGGTAAGTCTTTCACAGTCCTGTAATAGACGATGCTTAGCAGGTTTTTTGTTGCCTTGGAATTTTGTCTGATCCATGAAAACCCTTGTGTGGTGGGCCTTATCGTTATTCATCTGAGCAATGGTGTGTACCCGGTCGAGAACCGAAAAATCAGGACTGAATCAGAAAGGAAATAGAAAGCGAGCCCAATTGAAAGTAATAAATACCGCTCATTGGTGCTGCTGTGGGGACAAATTAGATGTGTAACAGGTTGGTGCAGCCCTAGTTACAAACGGGGCGCATTTGTAACTTCCAGCAACCGTTTGCGCGGATCCGTTCGACTTCGAGGCCGAACGCCGGGCGCAGGCGGGTGTCGAGTACGTTGCCGGCGAAGGCGACGACCAGCCACAGCCGACCGTGCAAGCTGCCTGACACGATGCCGCTGAAATAGGCGCCGATGTTACAACCGTAGGCCAGACGGGCCCCGTAGCCCAGCATCAGGCCGCCGACCACTGCCGCGACCAGCGAGCGGACCGGGCGCCCCGGGAGCAGGATTGGCGCCCAATAGCTGTTACATGAAGCGCGCCATCAGATCGGCATCGTGAAACACCCCGCCGACGTTCAACGCGTCGACCTCGCAACCATATTTGCGGAAGCCAAGCGACTCGTAGAGTTTGCGCGCCGCCTCGTTGCGGCTACTCACCATCAACTGGATTTGCCGTAGACCTTCTACCTGTGCCGCTCGCGCCAGCAACTCATTAAGCAAGGCGCGCCCGACTCCGCGACCCGCAGCTTCCGGCGCGACATACATACCGACGACGGAAGCCTTGTGTCGTTCCTTGTCGCTCTGGTTACGCAGCAATCCGACCACGCCGATTAAGGGGGCATTGGCCGATTCATAAGCACCGAGCAAAAAGTCGCCTTCGGCTGCGCGCGTGCCCTGCAACGTCGTGCCGCGCCGCGCCCTTGGCCACCGCTTCCTCGTAGCTTTGCCCGAACGACTCCGGATGCGCCTTCAGTCCGCGCAGGCGAAGCTCAAAGTAGGCGTCGCGGTCGGCCGGACCGAGTTGGCGGACCAGTAGGGCGCTGTTGATCAAGTGTGTCTCTCCGTGTGGTTTGAATGGTGCTGCAAGCGGGAACAACTCTGCTTTCGATGCTGCTCTTCGGGTTTCTGCGGTTCAGCGGTGCTGCTATGGCTTCACGGCTTCAGTTTTTTGGCCTTCGGCACGTTGGCTCGCGGCAATCTCGCGCAACGCCGCCGCGGTTTCCTGATCGGCGGGAAAGAACGCTTCAATAGCAAGCTCCGATAGTGTGACATCTACCGGTGTGCCGAATACCGTGGTCGTGCTGAAGAACGACAGCACGCCGATCGGTGTGCGCAAACGCAGCGGCACGGCGATCTGATTACCCGCGGTGTCGGCGTGCTCGGCCGCTTCCGCGCCGGGCGGAGCGGGGTATGCAGCGAGTTCGTCGCGCAGTGCGCTCAACGTGTCGTCGCCGCTCACGTCGATTTGGCGCTGGAGTCGGGACAGCCCGTGCGCGCGCCAGGCATGCCAGTTGACGATCGACGCTGCGATGCCTTCCGGATGCAAGCTCAGTCTCATCGCATTGACCGGCGGTTTTAGAAGCGCCGGGCTTGCGCCTGCAAGCAGCGGCGCAAGCGCATTGTTCGCGGCAATGATGGTCCAGTGACGGTCGATCGCGAGAGCCGGATACGGCTCGTGACCTTTGAGCACCAACTCAACTGCCTCGCGTGCGGCGGCTAATTGCGGGTCCGTCAAAGGGCGTTCGCGGAACAGCGGCGCATAACCCGCCGCAATCAGCAGCGCATTGCGCGCGCGCAGTGGCACGTCGAGCCGCTCGGCGAGGTGCATGACCATTTCCCGGCTGGGCACCGCGCGGCCCGATTCGACGAAGCTCAGATGCCGCGTTGAAATATCGGCTTCAGCGGCGAGCAGCAACTGGCTCATTCTTCGCCGCTGCCGCCATTCGCGCAGCAGATCGCCGACCGTGCGGCTTGCCGTCGGCCTGTTCGACGGGATGGTTTGTGCAAGAGAAAGTGTGTTCATGTTGCCGATGATAGCCAAAGCGCGTTAGCGATCCATTACCTGACAGGTAATGGAATACCCGGGACTGCCCTGGAATATCCGAGAAAGCGTAGGAGCACCTACGAATACGCAGCGCATTCAGGGCGTTACCCCAAGCGACAACACGCCAGGCGCGAATCAGGCGGGCGCCACGCCTTCCGGCACGGCGTTGAGTTTGACGCCCAGCGCGCGCAGCAGTTTGAACACCGTATCCATGCGCGGTTTGGAGCCGGGCGCGAGTGTTTTATAGAGGCTTTCGCGCCCGAGTCCAGCGTCGGCCGCAACCTTCGCAATGCCGCGTGCTTTTGCGATGTCGGCGATCGCGGCGAGGAGGAGGTCGGCGTCGCCTTCTTCCAGCGCTGCGTTGAGATACTCGGCGATCATCTCTTCGCTATCGAGGTAATGCGATGCGTCGAACCGTGCGGTTTTGACTTTGCTCATGACAGTTCCTTTCTGATGTCTGCCCACATTGATTTGGCATGCCTGATGTCGGCTGGCTGCGTGGATTTATCGCCACCGCAGAGCAGCAGGAACACCATGCGCCCTTCGCGCGCGAAGTAGACCCGATAGCCGGGCCCGCAATCGATGCGCATCTCGGACACACCGTCTTCCAGCAGCTTGACGTCGCCGAAATGACCTCGCTCAGCACGCCGGACTCGCACCAGGATTTTGGCTCTCTCCCTCAAGTCTGAGAGGCCGGCAAGCCAGTGGTCGAATTCCTCGGTGCGGTTGACCGTGTACACAGGCGGTGAACCGATTTGTTGATGAGTGTATCCTGTTGGATACGGCATTGCAAGTGTGAAAACCATATTAAAAAAGCGGCTTGTGTCCGCGCCCATTCAGTTCGTCACATGCCGCGAGTCGACACTGCGCGGCCCCCAATTCCGCCATGAGGTTAGCGGCTGACGCAGCCGGTGACGATTCGGCCGAATGGCCAATCCGGTGGACAAAAAAGCGCGGTTCTTCACGCCGGTGCATCCGGATGCTTACCTCCCACGTAATCGACGCGCTGCGCTCGAGCCGTCAATCTTCACTCCGAGCCCGCCGCATACACCGTGTCTGCCGAGCGTAGTGCTCAGTCATGCCAATCAAGGAGTCTGAGATGAATGCGCATACCGATCTGATCGACCGTTACTTCGACGCATGGAATGAAACCGATGCAGTGCGCCGCCGCGAACTGATCGCCGCGACATGGACTGCCGATGCCGACTATCGCGATCCGCTGCTGGCAGGCGCGGGCCATGACGGCATCGACGCGATGATCCGTGCGGTGCATGAACGCTTCCCGCATCACACGTTTCGCCGCACGACGGAAGTCGACGGTTTCGCCAACCGCCTGCGATTTTCGTGGGCACTCACCACGCCGGCCGGCGAGGCGATCGTCAAGGGATCCGACTTCGGCGTGCTCGACACGCACGGCCGCCTGCAGGCGGTGACCGGTTTCCTCGACCAGGTGCCTACCGCTACCTGACCACACGCAGTTTTTTCACGGAGACGATCATGCATGAGTCCGTTGCCGTCACGGCTCCCGGTACTGTCCTCACGGTCGCGCGCCTGTCGGGCGTTGTCGACGCGCTCTCCAGCGCGATCGCCGGCTTCGCTCTGCTGGCCGGCACGCGCGCGTTCACCTTCGCTGCGTTGCTGGCCTGGCGCGAGCCGGTGCTGGGTGGCGCGGGTCTCGTGCTGCTCGCCTTGGTCGGATGGTTGCGGTGGCGGTGTCGCGGAATGCCGCTCGCCGCATCGTGTGGACAGGCGGATTGACGGTGAGCCGCCGGTAACGGACCGTGCGCCACGGTCTTGCTACAATCGATCGCGACGCGCCACAAGGGCAATCCGCTCGAACCCGGGTAGCTGGCCGCCAATCGAACCTCAAGGAGACACCGTGCTGAAGAATCTGGACCCGCTGCTGAATGCCGATGTGCTGCATGCGCTACGCTCGATGGGGCATGGCGACGAACTGGTGGTTTGCGACGCCAACTTTCCGGGCGCATCCGTCGCGCAGGAGACGGTGTTGGGCAAGCTACTGCGCCTCGATGGCGTGAACGCACCGCGTGCCATTCGCGCGATTCTGTCGGTGATGCCGCTGGATACATTCATCGAGCGCCCTGCGTCGCGCATGGAAGTGGTCGGCGAGCCGAATACGATTCCAGCCGTTCAGCGCGAAGTGCAGATCGAAATCAATGCGGCGGAAGGGCGCGAGGTGCCATTTGCTTCGGTCGAACGTTTCGCTTTCTATGAGCGGGCGCGCAAGGCCTATTGCGTGATCGCTACCGGCGAAGAGCGCGGTTACGGCTGCTTCGTTTTTACGAAGGGTGTTTTGCTCGCGCCGGATGCGCCGCAGCAATAGCACTTCACGACGGCGACGACACCCATCTTATCCCCGCGCTTAGGCGCGGCGGCGATACAGTCCGTGGCGTGCACGATCGGGCACGTGCTGGGCGCTGGGACACCTTTTTCCTTCCCTTGAGACGGCGCGGATTACGCTGTTCGTGCCGGCCCACGCTTGGAAAAGGCGGGCAGCGCACCTATTCTCAGGTGCAAAGTGGGGAACTGCGGCCGTCTGGCCGGGTCTGCTGCTTATTCATTTACAGGAGCCCCTCATGACGCGTCCCGTCGATTCCGGCGTCATCCTCATCGCGCGTGTTGCCCTTGCCGTGCTGTTTTTATGGGGCGGTGTGATGAAACTGCTGGGCTATGCGGGTTTTGTCGGCTATCTGAATTCGAAGGGTGTGCCGCTCGTCCAGGTCGCCGCACCGATTGCAACAGCGGTCGAGGCGCTCGGTGGCCTGCTGCTGATCGTCGGCTTCAAGATCCGCCCGCTCGCGCTCGTCCTGGCCGTCTATACCGTGGCGGCCGCGGTGCTGGGCCACGATTTCTGGAATGTTACCGATCCCGCTTTGCAACGCGATATGGTGATCCACTTCTGGAAAAACATCGGTATCGCTGGTGGTTTCCTGCTGCTGTTCGTGACCGGAGCGGGCCGAATCAGTATCGACGGCGCGCGCTCGCCACGCGGCGGGCTGAATCTCTGATCACGCAATTGAGGTAGTCTGTGCAGGTCGCTTTTGATTGTGGCTGTAATCAAGGGAGCAAATAATGATTCAAAGTTTTGAGCAAACCATTGGCGGCAAGGTCACGCAGTTGTGCGCAAGTCTCGGCGAAGGGCCTACGCCGCATCGCGTCATCATCAGCCTTGCCGATTCGGCGAAAACATTGGTGGTTCTGGATGCATCCGGTCTTATTGGCACGATCAAGGCCGAAATCGAACAGCCGGAAAAATTGATCGCCGACGCGATCACCAAGGCGCAAAACGAAGGGCTGATCGAGCGCGCGATCGACACGGGCGTGATTCAGGAAGCGCCGCTGTAAGTCACGCGGCGGCAGTGCGCGTTGTAGCGCGCCTGCTGGCGCCGTATAAGCGCGGAAAGAAGACTCCTGCGGTGTGTAAGCATCGCGGGGGTCATTTTTTTGCGCTTCCGGTGAAGCGGCGAGACGCTAAGTGCGACTCGCCAGTTTGCGGGTTTGCCGATTCATCGATTTGCCAATTCGCCGGCTCGCGCCGGGCAAAGCGATGAGACACTCAACGCGGTTCACCAACTTGCCCAGGGCCAGTCTTGTAGGGTTGCGAGGCCGACGCGTGCGGTTCCGGATGCACGAGGCAACCCATTATTCCACCGAGCACCAGCAGACCGACCGAGATGGCCGTCGCGGCCTGCATCCCCGAAACGATCTGCGTGGCAGCCGCACCGCTCGCCAACGCGCCAAAAGCGGCTACACCCACTGCGCCACCTGCTTGGCGGGCGGTATTCAGCACAGCGGACGCAGTGCCCGCGCGCTTCGCTTCGACGGAGGCCAGCACGGCGGTCGTCATCGCCGGAACCGCGAGGCCCATCCCCGAGGGAATCAGCAGGAACGGCAGCAGCAAGCCGACGAGCGGCGTAGACGCATCGACGAAATGCAGCAGGCCGTAGCCGAGCCCCGCAGTGATTGCGCCGGCGATCATCGGCACACGTACGCCAAAGCGTCCGACCACCCAGCCGCTTGCCACGTTCGAGAGCAGAAAACCGCCCGTCAACGGCAGGAACGCGAGGCCCGCCTGCAGCGGGGTATAGCCGCGTACGCGCTGCAAATACAGGCTTAACACGAACACCATGCCGTAGTACGTCAGATTCACGCAGATGCCGAACAGCACCGCGGCATTGAAGGTCCGCTTGCTGAATAGCGAGAGCGGCAGCATGGGTGCCGCGACGCGCGATTCCACTGCGATAAAAGCGCCGGTCGCGATGAGCGCGAGTATGAACCCGCCGGCTACCAGAGGATGGCTTAGCCCGAGCGGTCGCAGTTCGATCACAGCGGCGACGAAGGCGGTGAGCGCGACGATCGCAAGTGTCTGACCGCTCAGATCGATGCCGCGTGGGATTGCTTCGGTTTTATCCGATGCCGATGCTGTACCTTTAGTCGCAACAGCAGCCGCATTCCCAACTCCAGCCCCAGTGCCTGTCCTCATCGCCGTCTCACGCCCAGTCGTGGCCGGAGCGGGAACCGTAGTCGCGGCCGCTCGCTGCGCGCTTTTCTGTGCGGATTCAGGGCGGGGCACCCAGAACCAGGTCGCCAGCAAACCGGCTACGCAAATCGGCAGATTGACGAGAAAGATACTGCGCCAGCCGAATGCCGCGATCAGCACGCCACCGACCACCGGTCCGGCCGCGATCGAAATCGCGCCCGCGGCGGTCCACAGTCCGACTGCGCGCGCACGGAGCTTCGGATCGCGGCCGTATGACTGATTGAGCAGCGCCAGCGAGTTCGGCAGCATGGCGGCCGCACCGATGCCCTGCACAGCGCGCGCCGCGACCAGCATTGTGGCATCGAGCGCCAATCCGCAGGCGAGCGACGCGAGTGCAAAGAGCACGATGCCGGCCGCGTACATGCGCCGTGTGCCGAGCCGGTCCCCGAGCGCGCCCGCCGAAAGCATCAGCACGGCGAACGCGAGTGTGTACGCATCGACGACCCATTGCAGCCCCGCGACATCCGCATGCAGGTCCGCACCGATCTTCGGCAGCGCGATGTTGACGATGGTCACGTCGAGTTGCGTGACGACGAAGCCGACGCTGACGGTCGCGAGAATGCGGCCGAGGGCGGGCGATGGGCGGGTATTGGAAGAGTTCATGAGACACATCGTAGGCTGATGCAGCGCACGATGTTTCGGTCCGACGTGAAGTGTCGATGTCGCCGGAATTGCCGTAAAGGCGGGGCGTGGAGCCGATGCAAACAACGGCGCACCACGCGGTGCGCCGTTGCGAAACAGCTCGACTAGCGCACTTGTGGCGCGTCTTTGATAAGCAGCGTCGTCAATGCCCCGACAATGCAGATCGCGCCGACATACAGCGGCGCGGCCATCGGGTTCGACTTCATCATCAGCGAAACGGCGATCGGCGTGAGGCCGCCGAACACTGCGTAGGCAACGTTATACGAGAACGAGATGCCCGAGAATCGCACGACCGGCGGGAACGCCTTCACCAGCACGAACGGAATCGCGCCGATCACACCGACGAACAGGCCGGCCACCCCATACAGCGGCACCAGCGCCGACGTATCGACGGCAAGCTGCTGGAACATCACGTAGTACGTCACGGCCAGCGCGAGGCCGCCGATGAAAATCGTGCGCCCCGCGCCGATGCGGCCGGCGATCGAGCCAGCCATCACGCAACCGATCGTCAGGCACAGCGTCGCCACGCAGTTCGCCAGCAACGCGGTGGCCGGCGCGATATGAAACTGCTTCTGCAGCAGCGTCGGCGTCATCAGAATCACCACGACGATCGCAGCGGACAGCATCCACGTGAGCAGCATCGACACGATCACAGCGCGGCCGTGGTCGCGCAACACGGCCTTGAGCGGCACTTCCGCGGCGATCGCCTTGCGTTGCTTGAGCTCGGCGAACACCGGCGTCTCATGCAGCCAGCGGCGCAGATAAACCGAGAACATGCCGAACACGCCACCCACCAGGAACGGGATGCGCCATGCGTAGGCGGAGATTTCCGCCGGTGCGAAGTTGCGGTTCACCGCCGAGGCAATCAGCGAGCCGAGCAGGATGCCTGCCGTGAGGCCGGCTGTCAGTGTGCCGCACGCATAGCCGATGTGCCGCTGCGGCACGTGCTCGGAAACGAACACCCATGCGCCCGGCACTTCGCCGCCGACCGCCGCGCCTTGCATCACGCGGAACAGCAGCAGCAATACCGGCGCCATTACGCCGATGCTGGCGTAGGTGGGCAGCAGGCCCATCATCAGCGTCGGCACCGACATCAGCAGCACGCTCAGCGTGAACATGCGCTTGCGGCCGAACAGGTCGCCGAAGTGCGCCATGATGATGCCGCCGAGCGGCCGGGCCAGATAGCCCGCCGCGAAGATGCCGAAGGTCTGCACCTGACGCAGCCAGTCGGGCATCGCGGCGGGGAAGAACAACTGGCCGATCGCCGGCGCAAAGAATACGAAGATGATGAAGTCGTAAAACTCCAGCGCCCCGCCGAGCGCGGCGAGACCGAGCGTCTTGTAATCGCTTCGCCCAAGAGGGCGTGGGGTGACAGCCTGCGCTCCACCCAGATTTGTCGCTTGCATTGCTTGTGTCTTGTCTTGAATTGGAAACCACACGTAGCGCGTGGAAATACGGCGGTCGTCGGGCGAGAAGTGTGGCAAGCGCTGGGTAGAGCACGGGACACCGGCGCGCCGGCCCGGGTAGGGCAAGCGCGATGACGACTGGGGCCAGGGCGGCGATTTTACAGGATGAAAGCCGGTCGCTTCGGGAAGTGCTTAATTAGATTGGGAAAAGTTCCCTGAGGCGTGCCTTTTCGACGGCAGGCAGGACCATGAGGGCTGCGCGTTGTGCGAGCCGCAGCGGTTGGGTGTAGGAATGCCGTGCCCACGTGTGGGAGTCGGGCGATTGGTATGCAAATTAGGATTGCTCCTATGTGAAGGAGTGGGCGTCCCTCTGAGAATCGCGTCCGAGCTATCAGTTAAGAGTCATCCCATGCGCATTGCCATTCTTCAGCGTGACCCCGTCATGCGTCAGTCGATCGAAAAGATTCTTATGAGTGCCGGCCATACCTGTATGGTCTATGACGACGGTCTGAGCATGTCGAAAGCGCTCGCCCGTTCCACCGTGGATCTGCTGGTGCTGGACTGGCAAGGCACGCGCCTGTCCGGCGCCGAAGTCCTGAGGTCGGTGCGCGCGGTCGGCGGCGATCGCCTGCCGGTCCTGTTCGCTCCGACCGAGACGTCGGAGGATAGCGTGGTGCGTGCCTTTGCCAGCGGGGCCGACGACTATGTCGGGCTGCCGTTGCGCCCGGGCGAGTTCCGCGAGCGCGTTGCGGCGTTGCTGCGCCGCGCCTATCCGGATCGGTTCAGCGCCGCGAGCTTCGATGTCGGCCCCTACCATTTCGACATTTCCCGTCGCCCGCAAAGTCTTATCCAGCAAGGGTTGTTCACTACCTGTTCAAAATTTGTTCAAAACCCGTAGCACCTATTCGCTGAGTTCGGCGGTTGTCTGTAACGTCGCGAACGGCTGTCGTATCCAAGCGTTGCTGGTGAGGCGCGTGCCCCGAGTGCCACGTCGGGCACAAATGGCGCCTCGTGCACGGCAATGGTTAAAAAGACCTTTTGCATGCTAGCTAGCCGCAAACCTGATTGCGCAACGCAGTCAAGTGCAGAACTTTCTCGGTCGACCCTATTTGTGAAGTGGTTCTGGTGCAAATAGGCTCATTGGACCGGTTAAAGTTGCGATCCAATCAATCTGGTGGGCGGTGATGAGCAAAGGGAAGGGGCTGGAGGGGTTGTTCGATGGTCGGCATTTTGATCGGGAGATTATTGTTCTGTGTGTGCGCTGGTACCTTCGCTACAAGCTCAGCCTGCGCGATCTGGTCGAGATGATGGCCGAGCGGGGATTGTCGCTGGCACACACTACGATCATGCGTTGGGTAAAGCGCTTTACGCCGGAGTTCGTCAAGCGCTGGAACCGGTTTGGCATACCCACAGGCCGGTCATGGCGTGTCGACGAGAGTGTGTCACGAACATAAGCGAGAGCTTGTGGTGCTGTACTGAAGATGGGAGCGGGCCTCCCGGAGCCGGCTTGCAGGAGCAGGCTTCAAACCGCCCGGTGCTGCTGCGTTCAAAAGGCGTGGTGGTGAGCGACCGTGGAAAAGTCGTCCATAAGGATGGCAGGTAGGTGTTGAGCAGATGAGCGAAAGCGAACCGTTCGATGACGCGTCGTTAACACGTTCAAGGCGCTGTCAAAACTGGGGTCATCTCGTCGCTCCAGGATCAGTCAGGACGAGACCTGTTTACGGACCTGACGGCAGCCGGCGTAGAGGCGGCATGAGCTCAACACAGGCTTCGGTATGGAACGTGAGAACCTTGTTGCGGATGCAAAGGGAAATGACAAATGGCTGACACCATGAGGAAGAATACCGATGCCGCAACGAGGGGCGGAGTTGCCCGTAGTAGTGTTGAAGCCCTTGTAATGAGGGTGGAGCGAAGGGGCGGCGTTATCCTGTTGACGAAGGTCACCAACCTGCACTGCGGGGATGAGTGACATGAAATCAACAAAACCGTATTGCATTGCAAAGCGCACGGTGTGGGAAGCCTATCAGCTGGTGAGGGCCAACCGGGGTGCTGCCGGGGTGGACGATGAAACGATCGCCATGTTCGAGCAGAACCTGTCGGGCAATCTGTACAAGCTGTGGAACCGGATGTCATCGGGGTCGTACTTCCCGCCACCGGTGAAACAGGTGGAGATACCCAAGGCCACGGGCGGTACCAGAAAGCTGGGCGTGCCCACCGTGTCGGATCGAATCGCCCAGGCTGTGGTCAAGCTCATGATAGAACCGGTCCTGGATCCGTTGTTCCATCCGGATTCCTATGGATACAGGCCGGGAAAATCCGCAAAACAGGCTATCGCGGTGACGCGCAAGCGTTGCTGGCAGTACGACTGGGTTGTTGAGTTTGACATCAAGGCGGCGTTTGATCAGATCGATCATGACCTCCTGCTCAAGGCGGTACGCAAGCACATCAAGGTGGACTGGCTTCTGTTGTATATCGAGCGGTGGCTGACTGCGCCATTCGAGACTGCAGATGGGGCGAGACTGCCACGAGCGCGAGGTACACCTCAGGGGGGAGTGGTCAGCCCGATGTTGATGAATCTGTTCATGCACTATACGTTCGACGTATGGATGCAGCGGCACTTCCCTCAATGCCCCTTTGCGCGTTATGCCGATGATGCAGTAGTACACTGCCGCAGCCTGGCACAGGCGCAGGAGGTCATCCAGGCCATCGCTTCGCGACTGGCGGAGTGCGGATTGCAGATGCATCCTGAGAAGTCAAAGATCGTGTACTGCAGGGACCGAAGTCGTACCCAAACCTACCCGGAAGTGACTTTCACATTTCTGGGCTTCCTGTTTCGTCCGCGAAGGGTGAAGACCCGGTCCGGGCAGATCTCGACCAGTTTTCTGCCCGGCGTAAGTTCTGCTGCCTTGAAACGGATGCGACAGACGGTGAGGGGGTGGCGGCTGCCTCGTCGAACGTCCGGGTCACTGGTCGAACTGGCCGAGCAATGTAATCCCACGATACGTGGCTGGTGGAACTATTACGGGGCCTTCTATCGGACGGCCATGCTCGGGCTCGGTCAGTATCTCGACCGCAAGCTCGTGCGTTGGGCCCAGCGCAAGTACAAGACACTGCGACGGCATAAAAGGCGCAGTGAAGAGTGGTTGCACAAGATGAAGAAGGCGTACCCGCGACAGTTCGTGCACTGGCAGTTTCAGTGGGCACAGGTTGGATAACGGGAGCCGTATGACGCGCGAGTGTCACGTACGGTTCTGCGAGAGACTTCGGGCGCAATTCCCGAGGTCTACTCACCCCTATCTGAAGATTCGTGGCAAGTGGGTCTATCTCTACCGGGCGGTAGATCGGGCCGGCCAGACAGTGGACTTCACGCTCAGGGCGAAGCGCGACGTGAGCGCGGCCAAAGCCTTCTTCAGCAAGGCCATCAAGCATCAGGGCCAGCCACCGGAGACGATTACGCTCGATGGGTATGCCGCCTCGCACCGGGCCGTGCGGGAGATGATCGCTGACGCTCTGCTGCCTGATGGAACGCACGTGCGCTCCTCGAAGTATCTGAATAACGTGATCGAGGTGCGACACGAGGTCGCTTACAGAAGTTGTTCTCACTTCTCGCAGCATAGAAGGAGAGAACCACCGGTGTCACCCGGTGAATCTAGGAGCCTGAATCAAGAGCGGCTCTGACAACGTAACGAAGCGCCACAAGGCGCGGGGTATCAATCGCGAGAGGCGTACCCTTCTGGCAGCCATACGCCGGATGAGTGCCAGATAGTCGGTATGGTGAAAACATTTGAATCTGCAGTAGGGTCGTTACGTTGAACGAGCGGAAATGGCTATTGCGCTCGAACCAAAACGGTACTGGAGGTGGGAACAGCGTCTTTCGATTACGCGTTCGTGACCCGCATACCTCCCGGCCCAGAGCAGGCACCTAACCCGACACACTTCCATAAGCGGAACGTGGAAACCCCGTATCGCTCCCTTCGGGACAGCAGGCTGCGAGGTCTGCCCATGGCGGTGCGGGCACAGGATCGGGGAAAAAGCGAATGCCCGGCTGTAATGGACGGGATACGGGTTGCAACATCACCCGACGCGAAAGCGGGCAGACTTCCTCGTGGTCTCTCCTCACCAGAGAGTTTGCAGAACCATCTAAACGGAAGGAAAGCAAATGAGCGCAGCAACACGGGCGCGTGCACCTTCGGGTGTGGCGTGGAACGGCATCAATTGGGCCGATGTTCAACGTCAGGTAAGGAGGCTGCAATCGCGTATGGTGAAGGCGGTACAGGCCGGCCGCCATAACAGGGTGAAAGCCCTGCAATGGCTGCTGACCCATTCGTTCAGCGGCCGTGCATTAGCCGTGAAGCGGGTGACTGAAAATAAAGGCAGGAACACCCCCGGTGTGGACAAGGTAACGTGGAAAACACCGGCGGCAAAGGCCAACGCGATTGCGTCGTTGAAGAGGCGGGGTTATTCGCCCCTTCCGCTTCGGAGGGTTTTTATTCTGAAGAAGAACGGCAAGACGAGGCCCCTCGGCATACCCGTGATGCGGTGCAGGGCAATGCAAGCTTTACATTTGCTAGCGCTCGAACCCGTTGCGGAAACCACCGCCGATCTGAATTCTTATGGGTTCAGACCGGAACGCTCTACTGCTGACGCTGGAGGACAATGCTTCATTTCTCTGGCAAAAAAGGCGAGTGCGGAATGGGTGCTGGAGGCCGACATCCAAGGCTGTTTCGACAAAATTTCCCACGACTGGATGATCGCCAATATCCCCACGGACAAGGTGATTCTAAAGAAGTGGCTCAAAGCGGGATACGTGTATCAAAACGAACTCTTCCCCACTGACGCCGGCACCCCGCAAGGGGGAATTATTTCCCCGGTGGCAGCCAACATGACGCTCGATGGCCTCGAAGCGATGCTCGCGGAAAAATTCCCGCGAGCGAAGCAGAGAGGACTGAAAATGAACATGGTGCGTTACGCGGACGACTTCATTATTACCGGCCACTCGAAGGAGTGGCTGGAACATGAAGTCAGGCCGGCAGTAGCTGAATTCCTGGCGGAACGCGGGCTGGTCCTATCACCAGAAAAGACCAGGATAACGCACATCAAGGATGGGTTTGATTTCCTCGGATGGAACATTCGCAAGTACAACGGCAAGCTACTGATGAAACCGTCGAAAGCGAACGTCAAGGCACATCTTGACAAAATTCGTGAAATCATCAAGGCCAACAAGACGGCTAAACAGGCGAACCTGGTAAAGCTGCTCAATCCTGTTTTACGAGGATGGGCGAATTACCATAGCCATGTTGTCGCCAAGAAAGCCTTCGATCGGGTTGATCACGAGGTCTGGTCAATGCTATGGCGATGGGCGGCAAGAAGGCACCCTAAAAAAGGCGCCAGATGGATAAAAATCAAATACTTCAGGGCTAAAGGTCTGCGGGACTGGGTATTTGCCGCCACAGAAAAAAAAGAGGATGGCACGACAAGAGAGGTCACCTTGCTGAAGGAATCGGACACGCCAATAAAACGGCACATCAAGATCCGAGCGGGCGCCAATCCGCACGATCCGCAATGGGTACCATACTTCGAATCCCGATGGGGCCAGAAGATGCTGAACTCGACGCGCGGTCGCCGTAAGCTGTACCGTGTCTGGGTAAGGCAAGATGGCATGTGTTCCAACTGTCAGCAGCCCATCACAATGAACACCCGCTGGGATGTTACGCATATTGTGAAGCAAACTGACGGCGGGACGGATGCAGCAAGCAACCTTCAAGTGCACCATCTCAATTGCCGTAGGAATCCGCAATACGCCTGAGTAGAAGTTGTGCCACCGGGTGTCGACAGATGCCTTTGTAGAGGCTTGAGCCGTATGCTCCTAAAGGCGCACGTACGGTTGTGTGTCCAGCGAAGGCTGGCGTGTTCAGCAGGAGACAGACCTGCCGGGGTAGAAGTCAGAAGCCCCGTAGCTTGGATAGCAGGGTGGCGGG